>JBOGEU010000453.1:0-2705 GCA_050741995.1 Acidimicrobiia bacterium
GTCTTGGACCCCTCCGAGGGGGTGATGGTCATATGTGCGCCTCCGAAAAGAGCCGGGACCTGGCTCCACAAGCCGTTCGTCCTTCAGGCCCGGTCGGCACGCCGGCTGCTCCAGGGGTCGAGGCTGGAGACACAAACCGTCTACGGCGCTCTCCCCGACCCCTGGGTGCCGGAGTACGTGTTTCCCCTCACCCGGGCGGCGGGCGCCTTTGCCATCGAACGGTTTGTGCTGTCACGCCGTCCGGCCTGGCGTTGGGTCGGGGCCGCTCTCCGCATCGGGCCTGTTCTCGATCTCGCCATGTTGGCTCTCCCCGGTGGTCTCCTCCTCTGCCGACTTCGGGGTGATGGCTCTTGAGCCACACGGGTAGCGAGGGAACGGTCGACCGCCTGTCCGAGCTCGTGGTGCCGAAGTGGACCGACTGGCTCGGGGCCGATCCCCCGGACGTGGAGTGGGTCCTCGAATCCACGGCGCGGCTCACCGCCCAGACCTCGATCATCCTCTATGCGATCGATCCGACAGCCCGCAGTGTGCCCCTCGTAGCCAAGGTGAATCGCGACCCGAGATTCGGCTCCCTCATACGGCAGGAAAGCGAACGTATGCGTCAAGCACGCGACGCTCTCGGCCCCGACCAGCAGCAAACCGTCCCCCGACCTCTCGGCCTGCTCGAGATCGGCGGCGACACCTACCTCATCTCCGAATTCGCCCGGGAAGGACATCGGTGGGACCAGCTCGAGCCTCCCCTGAACACAAAGATTGCCGACCGGCTGGCCGCCTGGCTGGCCCAGCTCCATGAAGGATCGGAACGAACGGCGAGCTCGATCGACACCGGCTTTCCAGCACTGGTGGCGAAGTACTATTGCGAGGTTTTCGCCCCCCCCGAGTCGGTGACCAGGCGCCTCACCGAAGCAGCGGAATCAGTTGCGGCGGAGTTCGCCGCCGCCAATACCGAGATCCTGGTCCACGGGGACTTTTGGCCCGGCAACTGGCGGATCAACGAGAGTGAATTCAAAGTCATCGATTGGGAGAATGCTCATTGGTCGCCGAGCCCTGTCCTGGACGAGTTCCTCTACCCGCTCTCGAGTCTCACCCTCGGCCAGACCGAGCCGGACGATGACCTGATGTCATTCGGCGCGACCTACCGGCGTCACCGCCGGCTACCACCGAGGCGGCGTGACGAAGCGGAGTTGGCCTCGATCTGGACCGCCGCCGAGGTGGCGACTCGCACCCATCGCCGATGGGGTGTGGTCGAGGATTGGGCCATCGAATGGCATCGGACCGTGATGCAATTGGCGATGCACCGATGAAACTGTTGGGAAGCCGGCAACGAGTGTTGGTGGTCCTGGCGCTCGCTACGGTCTCGGTTGCCGTCCTGTTGCCCGATCCCCCAACGGAATCTCCCCACACCTCGGGTGCCCCACCGGTGGCGAACGACGACATCCTCTCCCTACCCACCGAGACATCACCCGCCTCGGCGGTAGTGACCTCAAACGACAGCGATCCGGATGGCGACCTCGACTCGTTGAGTGTTGCCGTCACCAAAGCACCCATATCGGGAGACGCTCGCGTTGGTCTCGACGGGTCGATCGTCTACTCCCCCGGCGGTGGGTTCCCGGGCACCGACCACCTCGAGTATGTGGTCTGCGACTCCGCGAGCCACTGTGCCCCGGCCACCCTGACGATTCGCCTGAGACCCGTGGAGCCCCCGGGGTCCACGGTTCGATTTGCGGTGTTCGGCGATTTCGGCGACAACTCCGCCGGGGCGGCCCGGGTGGCGGAATTGGTGACACAACTGGACCCCGACTTCCTCGTGACCACCGGGGACGACAGCGACGACGTCTCCGACTACGACCTGAACGTGGGACATTTGTACAGCGACTACATCGGCTCGTATCGAGGTGTGCACGGCGAGGGGGCCCCGGTCAATCGGTTCTTCCCGTCCCTGGGAGACCACGAGTACTCCGACGGCGGCATCGACCCCTATCTCGAGTTCTTCACCCTTCCCGGGGAAGGGGTCGAGACCTCGGGAACTTCCGGGAACGAGCGCTACTACGACGTCGTTCGGGGGCCGGCACATGTCTTCGTGCTCAATTTGCAGCCGCTGGAGCCCGACGGCGCCAGCCCGACATCGATACAGGGGCGGTGGCTGCAGGAGCAGCTGGCTGCATCCACGTCACCGTGGCGTCTCGTCGTCTCGGCCACCCCCCCGTTCTCTTCGGGGAACAATCACGGCTCCGATCCCTCCGTGCAGTGGCCGTTCGATGAGTGGGGCGTCGACGCAGTGTTCTCTGGCGACGACCATGTCTACGAGCGGATCGTCCACCGTGGTCTCCCCTATTTCGTCAGCGGCTTGGGTGGTCAGTCGATCGATGGCTTCGCTCAACCGGTCGAAGGTAGCGAGGCGCGCTATGCGGATGACTTCGGTGTGCTCATGGTGGAGGCTTGCGACAACAGCCTCGGGTTCGAGTTCCACTCGGTGTCCGACGGGATCGTCGACCGTTTCACTCTCGGAGACATCCCGTGTCCCCCTCGAGAGGGAGGACCACCCACCCTAGCGTCCTGTCCGGCAGATCATGCATGTAGCGGACCCACCGGACAGGACACGAGCCACCGCGATCATGACGGCTATGCTGCGTCGAGACGCATGGGGGTTGGTTGGAATTGAGAGTTGACTCAATGGGGTTCTCCGAGTCGATCAGGTGCTGCTC
>JBOGEU010000454.1:0-13356 GCA_050741995.1 Acidimicrobiia bacterium
GTACGGGGTCGATCGGTTCAACGAGGCCGCCCGGAGCGTGGTCCAGGCCAACACCGAGAACTGGGAGGTGCTCACCGAGCGGATCGGGCGCTGGGTCGACTTCGAGAACGACTACAAGACGATGGACCCCGAGTTCATGGAGTCGGTCTGGTGGGTCTTCAAGCAACTCTGGGACAAGGGCTTGGTGTACAAGGATTTCAAGGTCCTCCCCTACTCCTGGGGCGCCGCCACCCCGCTCTCCAACTTCGAGGCCAACAAGGACTACCGCGATGTCGAGGATCCCTCGATCACCGTGAGGCTCGAGGTGCTCGAAGGCCGGGGCCCGGTGAACGCCGGTGACTTCCTCCTCATCTGGACCACGACGCCCTGGACCCTGCCCGCCAACCTGGCGGTGGCCGTGGGCGTGGGCAACGACTACGTGCGGGTCGCAGACAATGGCGACCACTACTGGATCGTTGGTGAGCAGGTTTCGACTGTCTTCGGCGACGACCACGAGGTGGTTGCCGACGCCCGGGGCGCGGAGATGCTGGGGACCGGCTACCAACCCCCGTTCGGCTACTTCGCCGGGGAGCGGGAACGGGGAGCCTTCAGGGTCATCGCCTCGGACGAGGTCGCTGTCGACGAGGGCACCGGTCTGGTCCACATGGCGCCCGCCTACGGTGAGGCGGATTTCTACGCCCTCAAGGCGGCGGGAATCGAGTCGCTTGTCGACCCGGTAGACGCCGAGGGCAACTTCACCGACGAAGTGCCCGAAGTCGCCGGACAGAACGTCAAGACGGCCGACGCGACTCTGATCCAGCTCCTGCGGGAGTCGGGCAAGTTGGTGCACTCGGCTCGCATCACCCACTCCTACCCATTCTGCGAGCGGACCGGCACCCCCCTGATATACAAGGCGATCCCGACCTGGTTCGTAAAGGTGGAGGAGATCAAGGATCGCATGGTGGAGATCAACGACACCATCCACTGGGTCCCCGAGTACGTGGGCAGCCGGCGCTTCGGCAACTGGCTGGCCAATGCCCGGGACTGGGCGGTGAGCCGCAACCGCTACTGGGGCTCGTGTATCCCGGTTTGGGAATGCAGCTCGTGCGACGAGACCGTGGCCGTCGGGTCGCTCGACGAGTTGGAGGCGCTGTCCGGGCAGCGGCCGTCGGATCTCCACAAGCACGTGGTCGACGACATCGGATGGCCGTGCGCCTCCTGCCAAGGATCGCTGATCCGGGTGCCCGAGGTCCTCGACGGTTGGTTCGAATCGGGCTCGATGCCATACGGGATGCTCCACTACCCCTTCGAGAACGCCGACCGCTTCGAGGCCGCCTTCCCGGCCAAGTTCATCGCCGAGGGGCTCGACCAGACCCGGGGATGGTTCTACACGCTCATCGTCCTCTCCACGGCCCTCTTCGACATGCCGGCCTTCGAGAATTGTGTCGTCAACGGCCTGATCCTGGCCGATGACGGCCGCAAGATGTCGAAGAGCCTCAAGAACTATCCCGACCCCAACCAGATCTTCGAGGTGATGGGCGCCGACGCCCTGCGCGCCTTCCTCATCAATTCGCCGGTGCTCCGGGCCGAGCCGCTCCGGTTCAGCAAGGAGGGAGTGGCCGACGTGGTCCGCACCGTGCTGCTCCCGATGTGGAACACCTATTCCTTCTTCACCACCTATGCCGAGGCCGACGGGATCACCATCGGCGACCTGGAAGCCGCCCCGCAGCCGTCGCAGCGGCCGGAGATGGACCGCTGGATCCTGTCGGTCCTCCAAACCCTGGTCTCCGACGTCAATCGGCAGATGGAGGGCTACTACCTCTACAACGTGGTGCCTCCCACCTTGGGGTTCATCGACCACCTCACCAACTGGTATGTGCGGCGCTCACGTCGACGGTTCTGGCGGGCGCGGGGTGAGTCGGGAGAGGGTGACAGCGACAAGCTCGCCGCCTTCGCCACCCTCTATGAGGTCCTCACCACCTTCATCGAGGTGCTGGCCCCGGTGCTGCCTTTCATCACCGAGCACCTCTACCAGGACCTGGTGGCCCGCCACCACCCCGATGCAGTCGGCAGTGTGCATCACCGGGACTTTCCCGATGCCGAGGCCGCGCTCATCGACCACGAATTGGAGGAGTCGATGGCAGTGGTGAGAGACGTTGTCCGGCTCGGGCGCAACCTTCGCAAGAAGGAGGGGCACCGGGTCCGCCAACCGCTGGCCCGGCTCACGGTGCTGACCCGGGACTCCCGAATCGAGCAGGCGCTGAAGACGCACACCGATGTCATAGCCGATGAGCTGAATGTCAAAGAGGTGCTCAGCTCATCGGACGAGAGCGAGCTCGTGGTGCTCTCCGCAAAGGCCAACTTCCGCAAGTTGGGCCCCGAGCTCGGGGCCGACATGCGCTCGGTGGCAGGTGCGATCGCAGACCTCGAGCCGTCCGCGCTGGAACGAGTCCTCGCCGGTGAGACGGTGCACGTCGGCGGTCGTGAGCTCGGCGGTGATGACCTGATCATGGAACGGACACCTCGGGAGGGGACCATCGTCGAGACCGGGACCGATATGGCGGTCGCCCTCGACACCCGGATCTCGGGTGAGCTGCTGCTCGAGGGCCTCGCCAGGGAGCTGATCAGTCGGGGGCAGAGGATGCGGCGGGAGGCAGGCCTCGACGTGACGGATCGGGTGACGGTGACCTGGTGGAGCAAGGACCCGGAGATACGGGCAGCAATGGCGGCCCATATCGATCAGGTGGCATCGGAGTTGCTGGCGGTGACGGTTGAGGAGGCCGACCAGGCTCCGGGTGAGCCGATCGACATCGAAGGCCGGCAGGTGGGGCTGATGGTCGCCCCCATCTCAGCCCAAACCACCTGAGGGCCGCCGCTCTCAGCTCTCCTCGGAGTCGTCCGAGTCTTGGTCGGCACCCTCTTCGACCACACCGTCCTCGATCACATCCTCATCGATCACACCGTCGGTGTCCTCGTCATCCCCGGTCTCGTCGAATCCCAGGCTCTCGTCGATCTCCGGGGTCTCGTCGTCCGGGAGATCCATCCCGTCCGTGCCCCCGGTCTCGCCCGACGCGATCACATCGTCGTCGCCGGCTTCGATCGTGAGCTCGGCGACCTCAGGGCCGGCGTCCGGGCCCATGGACTCGTCGGCTGCTGCGCTCTGGTCACCCTGCTTCGCCTCGGCGACCACGGCGTCCATCTCGTCCAACTTGTCGGCCACGGTCGTGGCGAGCATGGCCAGCCTGGTGCGGACCGCGGCCACGAGTGTGTTCATCTCGGACATCTCCGCCTCGACCTCGGCTTGTTTCTCGTCACGCTCACGGGCGAAGTTGTCGGCCTCGCTTCGGGCGGACTGCAGGATCTCGTCCGCCTCCGTCCGGGACTGTTTCACCAGGTGCTCGGAATCCAAGCGCGCCTCTTCGAGGAGGCGGTCTGCGGCCTCCTGGGCTGCAACCAGGGCGCGGCCCACCGCCGACTCGTCCGGCCCGGTGGCGGCGACCGGCGCCGGTGCCGGAGCCGGTGCATTCGGATCTCTCTCCAGCTCGGCGATACGTGCCCTGGCCTGCACCAGCTCGCTCTCCAACTCCCGGAAGGCGACGACCATCTCATCGAGGAAGTCGTCGACCTCATCGAGGTCGTATCCCCGCAATGCGGTGGAAAAGGTCTTCTTCTCGATGTCGGCGGGTGTTAGTGCCATGTTCCTTGTGCCCCTTGGTTCGGCCTGACATTACGAACGATGAGACGCGCCTCCAAGGATCAGGGGATCCTCGCCGCCACACTCATCAGTATCCGGATCCCGATCAGGAGGACGATCGGGGAGAGGTCGAGCATCCCGCCTCCGAGCCGCAGCGGGGGGATCACCCGGCGCAGCGGAAGGATGACCGGGTAGATGATTCGGTCGAGGAACACGTTGACCTTCCCCAACGGATGCGTCGAAGAGGTCGGTATCCAGGACAGGATCACCCACGCCAGGACTGCATAGAAGTAGACCTGAAGCAGGATGAGCAGAATGCCGCCGATGGTCACTGGTCAGTCGTCGACGTCGTCGAGCTCGTAGGCCCCCAAAGCAGCGAGACGCCGCTTCTCGTCCCGGCTCAGGGTGACCCGGGGCGGGAGCACCAGGACCAGCCCGTCTCCCACCTTGCGCATCGAACCGTCGAGGGCGTAGATGAGTCCCGAAGAGAAGTCGACCACTCTGCGCACCAGATCGTGCTCGGCGCTTCGCATGTCGAGCACTACCGGGATCCGGTCCCGCACCCGATCGGCCAGGATCCTGGCGTCGCCGAATTCCTCGACGAGGATGATGTCGGCCTGGACCTCCACCGGTCGAACCAGCCCCACTGTGTCCGTCCCCTCGAAACGGGCCTGGGGGCGGGTAGCGGCACGTGACGTCGGCGGCGGCTCCACCCTCCGGCTCTGGGGGAACGTGTCCAGCGGCCGCGGCTCCACACGCCGCGTCGGCTCTTCAATCCGCTCGGGTTGCGATCGTTCGCCACCTTCGGCTGCGATCTGGTCTTCGTCGACCAAACCGAGGTAGACGAGGGCTTTGGAGAACAGTGACGACATCAATCGCTCCGTTGCATGCGTGGGCCAAAGATAGCCCGTCCGACCCGGATAATTGATGAGCCTTCTTCCACGGCTACCTCGAAGTCGTCGGTCATCCCCATCGAGAGCTCGGTCAGCTCGGGATAGGTGGCGGTCAATTCGTCGCGCAATCGGCGGAGCAGCGCGAAGTGGGGTCGCTGTGCCTCGGGGCTCTCGACGACCGGTGGGATCGCCATCAGTCCCCGCACCTCGAGGCCGAGGGTGATGAGCCGGTCGATCGTATCGCCGGCCTGGTCGGGGGTGACACCCGACTTCTGCGGCTCGAGGCCGGTGTTCACCTCGAGCAGCACGGGTGGTGGGAGCCCGCTGCCTTTGGCCCAGGCCGCCGCCAGAGACTCCCGGTCCATCGAGTGCAGCAGGTGGGTGATCGGCCGGACCAGGCGAGCCTTGTTCGATTGCAGCGCCCCGACGAAGTGCCATCTGATGTCACCCGGGAGCCGGCCGGCCTTCTCCGCCATCTCCTGGGCCCGGTTCTCCCCGAAGTCACGATGGCCCCGGGCGTACAGGGCCTCGATGTCGGATACCGGCTTGGTCTTGGAGACCGCGACCACTGTGATCGCCGCCGGGTTGCGGCCTGTCCGCTCCGCAGCGCCCGTCATCCGGTCTATGACGCTCTCGAGGCTCATGGCACCCATGCGATGGCCGCATTCCGAAGCAATGTCCGATTCTGGCGATGGCTGTACAGCCCGGTTTGGTGCATGGTGCACGCGGCTGCCAGCCAGACGTCGAGCCCCTCGAGCTGACGACGGAGCGTCGCCGTCAGGTCGACGGACGCCGACCCCCATGTCGTCTCCCTGACATCGTCCGGGAAGCGCTCGACCACGTCGGTCCCCACTTCGAAACAGCAGGGCCCGATCCCGGGCCCGATGGCGCCTGAGGTGGGCTCGTGGCCCGACGCCGACATCTCACGGCGGAGCACGGTCACCACTCCCTCGGCGGCGCCGCGCCAACCGGCGTGAGCCACGCCGACCGCCTGCTCGGCGCGAAGCACGACACCGAAGCAATCGGCGGTGAAGACCGCCATGGGCAGACCGGGTCGGTCGGTCCACAGCGCGTCGGCCTCACCCAGCTCCCCTGGCTCTTCGGCGCAAATGACACGAATCCCGTGAACTTGCCGGGCGGTGGCCCAGCCACGGGAGATCCCCAGCCACGACGAGATGGCCGCCCGTGCGATCAGGTCGTTGCGCTGGTCGCCGTCACCCTCGTCGGTGAACACCGCGCCATGTGCCCCCGAGGGACGGATCATCCCTGGACGAATGTCGGGATGTCGAGGTTGTCGTCGTCGTCGAGGCCCGAATAGGTGGGTCTGGCGGGACGGCTCGACGTCGACCGGCTGGTCTGCCGGCGGCGCTCGAATCCGGCCGCGATCACGGTCACCTTCATCTCCTCACCGAGGTCGTCGTCGACGATCGCCCCGAAGATTATGTCGGCCTCGGCGTCTGCGTGGTCGGCGACGACTTTGGCTGCCTCTGTCGCCTCATGCAGTGTCATCGACGACGGGCCGGCGACGGAGAGCAGGACTCCTTTCGCCCCCTCCATCGTCGTCTCCAGCATCGGGCTGGAGATGGCGCGCTCGGCCGACTGCCTCGCTCGGTTTTCGCCCGTGGCCCGGCCGATGCCCATCACCGCGGACCCGGCGTCGGCCATGATCGTGCGGACATCGGCGAAGTCGACGTTGATAAGGCCGGGGGTGGTGATCAGGTCGGTGATGCCGGCGACACCACTCATCAGGACCTCGTCGGCGAGTCGGAACGTCTCGCCGATGGGAGCAGCCGGGTCCCCGACGTCGAGCAGGCGATCGTTGGGGATGACGATCAGGGTGTCGACCGCATCCTTGAGATCGTCGATGCCCTGCTCGGCATGCACCGCCCGTCGCCTCCCTTCGAACCCAAAGGGACGGGTGACCACGCCCACGGTGAGAGCACCAACCGAACGGGCGACCTCGGCGACGACCGGGGCGCCACCGGTGCCGGTGCCGCCGCCTTCGCCGGCGGTGATGAAGATCATGTCCGAGCCCTTGAGGGCATCCTCCAACTCGGCCTTGTGCTCCTCGGCGGCTGCACGGCCGATCTCGGGATTGGCCCCGGCGCCGAGACCCCGGGTCACCTCACGGCCGATGTCGAGCTTGACGTCGGCGTCGCTCATCAACAGCGCCTGGGCGTCGGTGTTGAGGGCGATGAACTCCACACCCCGTATCCCGGCCTCGACCATCCGATTGACGGCGTTGACGCCGCCACCGCCGATCCCGACCACTTTTATCACGGCCAGATAGCCGCCGCTCGACGTGCTCACCACGAATCATCCTCCAGTGGAAATCGAAAGCTGAAGTAGAGGTTTACCGTTCGGCGCGAGGGAAGTAAAGACATAATCTATAAGCCTCAACTAGACGTTCAGGGTTGGTCCTCCCCGCTCTCCGGGCCACTTCCGGCTGGCAGCACCGCGGGATGGGTGGGGGCGATCAGGGTCAGGATCGAGCCCGCCGCCGGCGGCTGCTGCAACAAGGCGGCGAGACTGAGCGCCTTGGCTCGCATCTCGGTCGGTCTCCCCAAGCGCACCTCGAATCCCGATACCTCCGCCCACAGCTCCCCATTGGCCTCGGCCCGCACCCGGGCTCCAGATACCAGGTCCTCGGGCAGGGCATCGGCGAACTCGAGCGCCCCGAGCAGGTTGCGCGAGCTCCCGGCATCCGATGCGGTGAGGTCGGCGAGCCGGATGTGCGGCATCGTGTCGTCGGGCTCGACGGCCGAGGGCAGGGCGACCCCGTCGACTGCGCGGCGGCCCCATCCGTCGCCGGTCTCCACCCAGGCGACAGGCACTCGCTCCTCGATTCTCACCACCACCCGGTTGGGCCAATCGAGCTCGACCACCGCTTGACGCACCCATGGGTCCCGCTCCAGATCGTCCACGACACGATCGGCGCGTATCAGGATCATCGGGGTCCCGGCAACGATCCGGGCATCGACGAGGCGACTGTGGGCCTCACTGGCCACGATGCCGGTGACGGTGACCTCCTTGACGCTGAGGAACGGGGAAAGCAGCAGCCATACCACCGCACCCAGCACGCCGAGCACGATCAGGAATCGGATCAGCCGCCCGACGCTCTTCCGGGCCCGATCCTCGGCGACCTCCCGTCGCCGCTCGATCAATCGTGGGTCAATGCTCATCTTCGAATCCGACGAACTGGATCTCGGTCTCAAGAATGGTGCCGGTCTCCTCGCGAACGCGGTCTTTCACGGCGATGACCAGTCTTCGGATGTCACCGGAAGTGGCGTCGGGCCCGGCCACGAAGAAGTTGGCATGCTTGGTCGAGACCGAGACGTCGCCGACTCTCATCCCCTTCAGCCCCAGCGCGTCGATGATCTCCCCCGCCGTCGCCCCTGGAGGGTTCTTGAACACACTGCCCGCGTTGAACGTCCCTCCCGGCTGGTTGTCGCGCCGCCATCGGGTGATTCGGCGCAGGAGCTCCAAGCCCGCTTCCACCTCGCCCGCTGTGGCCTGGAACCTCGCCTCCAGCACCACCTGGTTGGGGGTCACCGTGGAGTGCCGGTACGACATCTCCAGTTGATCCGGCGTCACTCCGCTCGACCGGTTGTCGACCAGGTCGAGGACGGTCGCCTCGATCAGCCGGTCTCTGGTCTCGGTGCCGAAACATCCGGCGTTCTGCCTCACCGCCCCGCCGACCGAGCCCGGGATGCCGACGAAGAACTCGAGCCCGGCGAGGCCGGCGTTGACACTGCTCCGGGCGACCTGGGCCAGTGGGGCCGACCCGCCGGCGGTGACCACCTTTCCCTCGATCGAGATCCCGCCGAACGACGGCCCGAGACGGATGACGAGACCGGGGAATCCCGAGTCGGAGACGACGAGGTTCGAGCCACGGCCCAAGACGAGCATCGGGATCTCCCGGAGCGCCCCGGTTGCGGCCAGAGCCTCGAGGTCCCCGCCATTGGCGGCCTCCATGAAATAGCGCGCCGGCCCTCCCGACTTGTAGGTGGTGTAGGGTCCCAGTGGGACGTTCTCGGTGATGATGCCGGCCGCGACGAGCCCACTGAGCCCGGTCATCCCCGTTCTGCCAGTCTCACCGCCAGCTCGGTGGGGACCACGGTGACGTCGCCGGCGCCCATGGTCACCACCAGATCACCGGCACCAACCCGCTCCGCCAGATAGGGGGCGAGGTCGGTCAGATGCGGGACATAATGGACACTGGCCCCGTGCCGTATTGCGGAGTCGGCGACCTGCTCGCCGGTCACACCCGGGACCGGCTCCTCCCTCGAGCCATAGACATCGGTCACCACCACCTCGTCGGCCAGGGCAAGGGCTTCGCCGAACTCCTCCCGGAATCGCACCGTGCGGCTGTAGAGATGGGGCTGGAACACCGCCCACACCTTTCCCGTGACGCGGCCCCGGGCCGCGCCGAGTGTGGCCGTCACCTCGGTTGGATGATGGGCGTAATCGTCGATCAGGGTCACTCCGGAGACAGTTCCCCGAAGCTCCCAGCGCCGCCCGACGCCCCGGAAGACGCCAAGCCCCAGGGCTGCCTCTTCGATGTCGCGTCCCATGGCGGCGAGAAGGGCCAGGGCGCCGGCGGCATTCCTCGCCACGTGCTCCCCCGGTCGGCTCAGCCTGACGTGGGCGCTTTGCCCCGGCCCCTTCAGCTCGAAGCTGTTCCCCCCGGCGATTGCGGTCAGCTCCTCGATCCGCCAGTCGGCCTCGAGGCTCGTGCCGTAGGTCACGGACCCGGTCCGACGGGCCACGGCGAGTGCCCCCGGATCGTCGGCGCAGGCAACCACCGGCCCGGTCACCGATTCGGCCACCTTCACGAAGCTGTCGAGGAGATCACTGTCCGTCCCGAAATGCTCGAGATGCTCGGTCTCGACGTTGGTTATCACCAGACCGTCTAAATGGAGCTGCTCGAAGGTCCGGAACGCCTCGTCGGCCTCCACCACCAGGAGGTCGGTGGAACCGAAGTGCCCGTTGGTGTTCCAATCGACCAGATCGCCCCCGACTATGAAGCTCGGGTCCTCGCCTGCCCCACGGAGGGCGGCGATGAGGAGGGCGGTGGTGGTGGTCTTGCCATGGGTCCCCGTGGCGCCGATGGTCGTGATGCCCTCGGTGAGGGCGGCGAGGAGCTCGGGGCGGCGCCAAACCGGCACACCAGCCTCGGCGGCGGCCCTCAACTCCGGGTCACGGTCGGGCACCGCCGACGAGGCGACGACGAGGTCGGCGGCCCGGGCGACCTCGGGATGGTGCCCGGTGAAGGTGGCAATCCCGAAGTCGGCCAGCCGCTCGAGCGTGGCGCCCCCGCGTTGGTCGGAGCCGGACACTTGGTGGCCCATGCCCGCCAGGACCTTGGCGATTGCACTCATCCCGGCGCCACCCGCCCCGATCAGGTGCACCCGGTGAAAGTCGAGTCTCACCCCGCCCGCTCCAGCATTGCCTCCGCGATGGTCACTGCCGCCTCCGGCTTGGCGATCCCACGGGCGCCGATACTCATCGCTTCCAACCTGTTTGTGTCGAGAAGGACCTCGTGGACCAGCGCGGCCAGGTCCCCGATCCGATCCTGGGCCAGGACCCGGGCCGCACCCACTGCGCGGAGGAACTCGGCATTTGCTCCTTGATGCCCCGACGAGCCGAAATCACCAGGGACCAAGATCGACGGTGTCCCGGTCGCAGTCAGCTCGGCAACGCCGCCACCGGCCCTGGCCACCACCAGATCGGACACCGCATAGAAGAGCTCCATCCGGTCCTCGAACTCGACCGTGTGGTATCGCACCCCTGGGGCGGTGCGCTCGACAGGGACCACGTTGCCCCTGCCGGTGAGATGCACCACCTGGATGTCGGGCCCGGTCCACGAGGCGACGAGGTCGCGGGCGGCGGTGTTGAGGATCCCGGCGCCCAGCGATCCACCGAAGACGCCCAATACAGGAATGCCTCGCTCCAGCCCGTATCGCACCATTCCCGCGGCCAGGAGTCGCTCCCGGTCGAATCGGGCCAGTACCTTCCTGACCGGGTTGCCCACCCATTCCCCGCCCTCGAGGCCACGGGTGCGGGGGAAGGACGTAAAGCTGCGGACCGCCCAACGGGAGGCGACCCGGTTGGCGAGCCCGGCTCCGGCGTTCTGCTCGGCGATGAAGAGCGGGACTCCCGTCTTTCGGGTGGCTAGGGCGGTCGGGATGGTCACGTAGCCGCCCATCCCCAAAACCGCCACCGTCGCCCGAGAGCGGATCGCATCGCTGATCCGATCCCGGGCCCGCCACACCATCCGCGGCAAGCCGAGATTCTTCGTAGTGAGCGACCGCTGCAATCCCCGTAGCTCCAGCCCGAGGAACGGGAACCCGGACCCCGGGTAGACGGTCGCCTCGATCCGATCTCCGCCCACGAACAGGACATCGCCGGGTTCGACACCGAGACCGACCAGGGCCTCGCCCACAGCCAGACCGGGAAACACGTGGCCCCCGGTGCCGGCGGCAGAGATGAGAAAGGTCATGTCTTCGGCTGGACCCCGGACTGTGCGATGTTGACCAGTATGCCCAGGGCGGCCATCGAGACGATCAGCGCCGTGCTCCCGAACGAGACGAAGGGGAGGGCGATGCCGGTGATGGGGAGCACACCGAGCACGCCTCCGATGTTGACCAGGGCCTGGAACGAGAGCCAGGCGGTGAGCCCGGCAGCCATCATGCGCCCGAAGCGATCGGGGGCCCGGCTGGCCACCAGCCAACCGGCGAGGGCGAGCACAGTGAACAGGCCGATCACCGTCAGGGCACCGATGAGCCCGGTCTCCTCGCCGATGATGGCGAAGATGAAGTCGGTGTGGGCGTTGGGGAGGTAGAACCAACGGGCACGGCTGGCCCCGAGGCCGACACCGAAGATCCCACCGTTGGAAAGGGCGTAATAGCCCTGGATCAGCTGGTATCCCTCGCCGCTGGCGTTGCCCCATGGGTCGAGGAAGCCGACGATCCGGTCGACGCGGTACTGGTCACTGAAGGCGAGGACGGAGACGGAGGCCACCACCAGGGTCGTCAAGAGCACCACGTAGCGGAAGGGGGTGTCGCTGGCGAGGATGACCGCCATGGCGGCGGCGCCGATGATGATCGTCGTCCCCAGGTCGGGCTGCATCATCACCAGCCCGCCCAGGATCCCGACGGTGAATATCACCGGCACCAGGAAGTGCCCGAAGCTGGTGAGCAGCTTGTGCTTTCTCTCCAGGAGATAGGCGAGGACGAAGACCACGGACACCTTGGCCAGCTCGGACGGTTGGAAGCTGATACCGGCCACCGGGAGCCAGCGTCGTGCCCCACCGACCTCAGTGCCCATGACCAGCACCGCGATGAGGCTGACCACCGTTGCCAGGAAGACGGGCAGGGCGAGCTTGCGATAGAACCCGTATGGGATGCGACTCGTCACGAGCAGGGCGATGGTGCCAATGCCGACTCCGACCAGTTGTCTCTTGAAGAAGTAGAAGCGGTCCTGGTTGCGCTCGATGGCTACCGCCGAAGAGGCGGATTGGGTGGCGCCGAGGCCGATCACCACCAGGACCACCACCGCCACCAGGAGGATCGTCGCCGTGCGGTTGTTGACCCTGAGCCGGGCAGCGCGATCGCGGGCTGCCGCCCGCATCCTCGCAATCGATGTCACCTGCGCGGTCATCTGGCCGTCCTGAACGCGGCGAACGTCGGTGGTCGGGGCACTAGCTGTTGCCTCCTCCGGTTGTCTGCCTGGCCAGTTCCGTGAACCTGTCGCCGCGCTCGGCGTAGGACTCGAATTGGTCGAAGCTGGCGCAGCCGGGGGCGAGTAGGACCGTGTCCCCGGGCTCGGCCATGGCTGCGGCCATCTCCACTGCCTTCTCGAGGGTGCCCGCCTCCCGGCCCCGGGCCCCCGCCGCCTCCACCAGCAGCGGACCGGCGACGCCGATGCCGAGCAAGTACCGGACGTTGGGCTCGCGGGCGAGCGGCGTGACGTCGAGGCCCTTGTCCAGGCCGCCGGCGATGAGGACCACGGAGTCGTGGGCGCGGATCGAGGCCAGGGCGGCATGGGGGTTGGTCGCCTTCGAATCGTCGACCCAGGTCACGCCTCTGCCCCGGGCGACCGTCGTTCTCCGGTGCTCCCCCGGGGTGAACGACTTGGCGGCGCGGATGACTCCCTCGGGGTTCGCTCCCATTCTCAAGGCGAGGGCGGAGGCGGTGGCCATGTTGACCAGATGCGTGGGGTCATCGGAGGTGAGGTCGCCGACCGAGATCGAGAGCTGGCCGATGACGAGATGACCGTCGTCGACCCCTCCCCCTCCCGGCGGCAGATGCAGCCCCGATACCGGGAACAGCTCGCTGTGTGCGCCGGATGCGAGCGAGGTCGCCCCCGGGTCGTCGGCGTCGTACACCAGAAGGTCCTCGGCGGTCTGATTGACGTGGATCCGGGCCTTGGCGGCGCGGTACGACGCCTCCGACCCGTGCCAGTCGAGATGGTCCACGGCGACGTTGGTGATGGCCGCCGCGGTGGGGTGGAACGTCTCGCAGAACCTGAGCTGGAAACTCGACACCTCGACCACCACCGCCTCATGCCCCTCATCCACGTGGTCGGAGAGGGCCGAGCCGATGTTGCCGGTGGCCGGGGCATCGATCCCCGAGGCCTCGAGCATGGCCGAGGTCGCCTCGGTCACCGTCGTCTTCCCATTGGTCCCGGTGATCGCCGCCACCGGTATCTCCAGATGGCGCCAGGCGAACTCGATCTCGCTCCACACCGGGATGCCCCATTCCAGCGCTTCGACGATGGGCAGGGCGC
>JBOGEU010000455.1:0-1339 GCA_050741995.1 Acidimicrobiia bacterium
CGGCCTTGCCACATCAGGCTGCCTCCGACGACGAGAGCCACCACGCCTAATGCCACCCAGGTGCGATCCCCGGTCATGAAGCTCTGTGGAGCGAAGGAGAAATCGAGGCCCTGCAGGATCCAGATCACTCCCACGATCCCGAGGATGACTCCGAGCGCTCTGCCTACCTCACGCATCGACGATCGAACCTAATGGCCCGTCGCTGAAATAGCTGCGCAGTCTCGCCGGCCCTCGACGCCGCTGGCGGCGTCCTCGTCCTCGACGAACGATCAGGTGGAACTGTCTCGTCGATCTTGCCTTTGGGGCCGTCGCGACGACGGGCGTCTTCGTCCTGCGTCCTTGCCAGCGACCCGATGCCTCGGCGACACCGCGGCAGTATTTCACCGACAGGCCATTAGTTGGGGATCCGAGAACTTGTGTTTGACATGACCCTATTGGGCAGCGGATAATCGGTTGCACATGACGACGAGCCCATCCTCGATGCGCGGCGCCACATCCCGGCGTTTCTTCGGGTTCGTCTATTTCGGCGCCTAGCGCCGATCACCCCACCCCCGCGTTACTCCGTACCTTTCCACCTCTTAGACGCGCCGAGGCGAACCCACATGAACGACAAAATCGAACCAGGCCCTGGGGATATCGAGCAGATCCGCGACGACATCGACCGGATCGACGCCGACATCCTCAAGCTCCTCGCTGAGCGGAAGGCACACAGCCTCCGCATCGCCAAGGAGAAGGGGATCCATGACCGCCCCTCCCGGGACCAGCTGCGCGAGGAAGATCTGATCTCGGACCGGATCGCGACCGGGATGGACCACGACCTCGACTCCGGTCTGGTCAATCGGCTGTGGCGCGACATCGTCAACGACTCGGTACGGATCCAGCAGGAGTACCTGGGGCGCATCGAGGGGCCCAATCAGGCGATGACCGTGGCCATCCAGGGCATCGAGGGCTCATACAGCCAGCTTGCCTCCCAGCAGTACTTCGACCACAAGGGGATCGCCGTCAGCTACGTCCGGGCCCAGACCTTCGCCGACGCCGTCGCCGGGGTGCAAGAGGGCGAGGCCGAGGTCGCGGTGCTGCCCATCGAGAACACCACATCGGGCGCCATCTCCGAGGTCTACGACCTGTTGCTCGACAGCCGGCTCCATTTCATCGGCGATGTCCGTTTCCGCATCCGTCATTGCCTTCTCGGGATCGAGGGGGCGACGGTCTCCGAGCTGCGCCGCATCTACTGTCATCCCCAGGCAGTGGCGCAGTGTTCCGAGTTCCTCGCCCAACTCGATCATTGCGAGGTCGTCTACTTCTCCGACACCGCCCTCTCCGGTCAGAAGATCCGGGA
>JBOGEU010000456.1:0-6383 GCA_050741995.1 Acidimicrobiia bacterium
CTTCGAGGCCGTCATCACAGACGAAGGGCCCGGGTTCGATGCGCCGCCTCCCACCCCATCCGGTCTTGGTGTGGGCCTGGCCGGTGCCGGCCGTCTGATGGATCAATTGCTGATCGAGACTCTTCCCGGTGGCGGCCGCGTCACCACCAGCAAGCGGCTCCCTGCAAGCGGCTCGATCGACCATCGAACTGACCGGTGGTGGGTGGAGGTCGTGAGCAGGCCTCGAATCGGCAACTCGGTGAGCGGGGACCGATGGTGGGCCCAAAACGGCGGCGCGTCGCTGCTGCTGGCGGTTGTCGACGGTCTGGGGTCGGGGCCGGGCGCCGCCCAGGCCTCGACTGAGGTCGTCGAATCGCTGTCCGGCCAAGACGCCGATCGGCCCCTCCACGAGCTCATGGAAGGCTCACATCGCTCGGCAGCGCCGACCCGAGGGGCGGTGGCGCTCCTCGCCCGGCTCCGCTCGGAGGAGGAGACCCTGGAATACGTCTCGGTCGGAGATGTCGCGGGGCGGGTCGAGCCTTCTGGTGAGAGGCTGGTCCCGACACCGGGAGTGCTCGGCGTCGAGCTACCCCGACTCGAAGTGGCCCGGATCCCGTGGAGTGCCGAAAGCAGGCTCAGCCTCTGGACCGACGGCATCGCCCCGAGCGACGAGAGTCGATTCGACGGGCCCGATGACCGTGATCGGCGCGGCGACTGGATCGAGACGGTCACACGCGAGCACGGGATAGAAAGGGATGACTGCCTGCTGCTCACCGCAGGCGAGACAGGCAGATCTTCCTGATGGCTGCTCCCGTCCCCAGGCCTGATGCGGGCGACTGGGAGATGACCGGGCTGTCCGGGTTGAAGGCTGAAGACCCGGAACAGGTCGCCCGCGACCTGTTCACATGGAGCGAGCGGCTGGTCGGGATCGATGGCGCCTTTCTGTTCGTCCACCAAGAAGACGACCTCGTTGCCGTCCATTCGTTCGAGGTGCCCGGTGACCGGCTGGGCCCCCTCCGGGTGCCGGTGCGCGGCGGCGGCCCGATCGAACAGGCATTCGCCCAGGGTGTGACCCAGGTGATCTCCGGGGACGTGGCATTCGAATGGGCGAGCGACGCGATGCCCAAGTGGTCGACCACCGTATGTGTGCCGCTCGTGATCGAGGGGCGGGCGATAGGCGTCTACGCGGCGGGCTGGACAGCCTCATACGACATCAGGCGTGAAACCGTGCTCGTCCTGGAGGGAGCAGCCGCGATGGCCGCCTCGGCAATGCACCGGGCCCGGCTCCTCCACGACGTGAAACGTGAGGAACAGCGTCTTCGACTGCTCCTCGACCGGCTGCCGATCCCGGCGATCGCCTTCTCCATCCCCGGTCTGGTGGTCACCCAGGTGAACGCCGAGGGACGGCGTCTTCTCGGCGACATCGAAGGCAGGGCAACGTGGGACGTCCTGACCGAAAGAGGGGCGGGCCCGTTTGACGGGTCGGAGATAACCAGGGAGCAGGCAATGTTCGGGATGCTCTCCGGCGAGCAGGCCCGGGGCCGAATCAGATTGACCTCGATCGAGGGATCGACCAGGGTCATGTCGCCTCGTATCGCCCGACTCGGGGCGACCGGAGGCGTGATCACCCTGGTGGACGTGACCAGCGACGCAAACCTGGAGGCGCAGAGGCACCGGTTCGTGCGAATGGTCAGCCATCACCTGAGGACTCCGCTGACCCCGCTTCTCGGGTTTGCCGAGTTGATGATGGAGTCGCAGCACACCGACCCGGCGATGAGACGGGCTGCTGCCGACATGAGTGCCGCCGTTCAAGAGATCACAGGGCACGTGCAACGACTGGAGCAGATCTCCGATCTGCAGCCGGTGGGCTCCCATGACATGGCGGCCATCGATGTGGGCTCACTGGTGGCAAAGGCTTGGTCGGAAGCCGACGGCAACCCGGAGGACCTCGTTATCGAAGGCGAGTTGTCGCTGCTCGCCATGTGCGAGCCCGACCACGTCACGAGATCCATGGCCGAGGTGTTCAAGAACGCCTACGACCATGGTCGGCCGCCGGTCCGGGTCTCGGTGTCCCTCGCCTCGGCGGGCGTCACCGTGACGATTCGAGACTCGGGACCGGGCATCTCCAACGAGTGGGCATCGACCGTGTTCGCCCCATACCTGACGACCCAGGATGGCTACCTGGCCCCTGCGGTGGGGCATCCTGGTCTCGGGCTCACCCTTGCCCGGGGCCTGATGGAGGCGACGCATGGGGATCTCAACTATCTCGACGGCCGTTTCGTCTTCACCATCCCGCCAGGGGAGACCCCCGCCGGACCGGCCGCCTCACCTCTCGGCGTCATCACGGGCGACGCCCTCGGGTCTGAGTCGGGCACCGACGGCGGCCCGGCAAGAACCTGAGACCAGACGGGCGGCGTCCACGGCCTCGTCCAGGTCGGCGAAGAACCCGAAGCATCCCGACCCGGAGCCGGTCATCGCCGCTGTGCCGTCCCAATGCGACCTCAGATCCGCCATGAAGTCGGCGAGCCGGGGCGCGAGATCGAAGGCGGCAGGAGTCAGGTCGTTCCTGATCGGGATGCCCTCACGGAGCTGAGGAGGGAGACGGCGGGGGTCGATCGCATCGCCCACGGGCCCTTCGAGCTCGTCCCATCTCCGGTACACCTCGGGGGTCGACATCTCGAACGGGGGCACGGCCACCGCCACGGCAAAACCGGCCAGGGCGGGCAGAGGCTCGATCACCTCGCCGATCCCGGACATGAGCACGGTGCCACCGGTGAGGAAGAGCAAGACATCGGATCCGATGGAGGTCGCGATCTCCTCGAGTGCCGGCATCGGGGGTCGACTTGCGTCTCGGGCAGCCAGCAGCGCGGCTGCCGCGTTCGAGCTGCCACCACCCAGACCGGCGCCGTGTGGGATTTGCTTTCTCAGTGTGATGCCGAGAGGTGGGACCGAGCCCGACACCCTCGCCGCGGCCAACGAGCGGGTCACCAGGTTGTCCTCGGGATCGAGCTCGGCTCCCTCGATCAGGAGGTTGTCCTCCTCGGCCTCCACGACCTCGAGCAGGTCGAGCCACTCGATCGTCTGCACCAGGGATTGCAGAGGGTGATAGCCGTCAGAGCGCGGCGGCTCGACGAGTAGGGCGAGGTTCAGCTTCGCCGGCGACTGGTACACGGTCACTGGCGGGCCAGCCTCAAGTAGTCCGCCGGCGACAGGTCCTCGGCTCGCGAGGTCGGATCCAGGCCCGCCCCCTCCAAGGACGACACCGGGTCGTCGAACAGCCCGGCGAGCGATCGTCGAAGCATCTTGCGTCGCTGGTTGAACCCGGCAGCGGCGATCTCGATCGCCCGGTCGGCGTTCGCCGGCGCCGGCACCCGGTCGAGGGCGACCACGGCTGAGTCGACCTTCGGCGACGGGTAGAAGACTTGGGGCGGGACCCGAAACGCGAGGTTGCCCCGAGCGTGGATCCCGGCCACCACCGAGGGAAGGCCGTACTGCCTGCTTCCCGGCCCGGCCACCAGGCGCTCGGCCACCTCGCGCTGCACCATCACCACGAAGCGCTGGATCCGCGGCACCCGGCGCAACGCATCCAGAAGGAGAGGGGTCCCCACGTTGAAGGGGAGGTTGGCCACCATCACCCACATGCCGCCGCCGAGATCGGTGGCGAGATCGGAGCTCGTCACGTCGAGGGACCGGAGTTGCACATCGAAGCCCGTGGTCACCTCCTCGAGCACGGGCAGCAGCCCGGGATCGATCTCGTAGGCGACCACATGGGCGCCGGTGCCCGCCAGGGCGCGGGTGAGTGTCCCGGTCCCGGCACCAACCTCGACCACCTGCTCCCCCGGCCCGACGCCGGCGAGAGCCACGATCCGCCGGGTGATGTTGGCATCGGCGAGGAAATGCTGTCCCAAACGACGTGACGGGCTGAGCCCGTGGTTGGCAAGCAGCGCAGCGATCTCGGACCTGGTTTGCGCGGTCATCGCGTGAAGATCCGCGCTGCGTTGGCCGCAGTTATCGCCTCGACCTCGTCCACGCCCATGCCCCAGACCCCGGCCAGGGCGGCGCCCACCAGCGCTACCCATGCCGGCTCGTTGGGCTGCCCGCGATGAGGAGGTGGCGCCAGATACGGGGTGTCGGTCTCGACCAACGCCCTCTCGGGCGGCACCACCGCCGCTCCGAGCCTGGCGGTCTCCCCGGTCTCGAAGGCCACCGGCCCGGCGAAGGAAAATGTGACATCGAGCCCGAGGAAGCGTCGGGTCCATCGCGGCCCGCCGGTCCAGCAGTGGAGAATCGTCTGCGGCCCGACCCCGGTCTCCTCGATGATGGCGAAGACGTCGGCGAATGCGTCACGACAATGCACGATCAACGGCATGCCCTCCGCCTGGGCGATCCCGATCTGGGCCCGGAACGAGGCGATCTGCGCCTCTCGCGGGGATAGTTGTCGGTAGAAGTCCAAACCGGTCTCCCCGATCGCGGCCACGTCCGCCGCCAGTCGGGCAATGCCCTCTCCCTCCAAGGGCCATTTGTCGGCTTCGTGGGGGTGGAGGCCGGCTGTGGCCAGGACCCGGCCGGGGTGTCTCATCGCCAGCTCGAGCGATGCTTCCGAGCTCCGCAGGTCGACTCCCGGGGCCACGACCCAGTCCACTGTCCCGGCCCGCGCCAGCAGTGTGTCCGCCCCCCGCTCGTCGAGCTGGAGATGACAGTGGGTGTCGACCCATCCCATCGGTGAGACGGTACCCGGCACACTGCCTGACCCCCCGGGTAGGCTCGCCGCGGCGAGGTGAGGTCGAATGGAAACTGGAATCGCGCGGAAGATCGACGACCTGGGACGAATCGTCATCCCAGCCGAGACAAGAAGGCTGTTCAACATCCGGGAAGGGGATCATCTCTTCATCGCCGTGGAAGGCGGTTCGATCGTCCTCCGCAAGCTGACCGACACCTGCACCTTTTGCGGTTCCGAGACCAGGGTCGCTCAGTTCAAGGGCAAGGGGATCTGCGCCTCCTGCCGCGCTCAGCTTCGCCCCTGATCCCCGATCAGGATCTCGTAGATGGCGCGTCGGGAGACACCACTGGCACCAGCGGCCAGCTTCGCCGCCTCGGAGGGCGAGGACCCGGCGGCCACCAGGGCCCTGGCCTTTGACACCGCGTCGTCCACCGACGGCTCCTCGGGGGCTGCCGGGGCCATCACGACGGTGAACTCGCCGCGAGCCTCACGACCCGACCATTCTTCGATCGCGGCCCCGATGTCACCGACCCAGACCTCCTCATGGAGCTTGGTCAACTCCCTGGTAACGGCTATCTGTCGCTCGGAGCCGAGCACCGTCGCCATCGCCTCCAGGTCGGAGACCAGGCGATGCGGGCTGACGAAGACGACGACCGGTCTGTCTTCGACGCCGATGGCGGCCAGACGCTCCGAGCGCTCCCGCCCCTTCCTGGGAAGAAATCCCTCGAACACGAAACGGTCGCCGCCGAAGCCGGCCGCGGCCACAGCCGTGGTGACCGCCGAGGGGCCGGGGATCACGCTGACTCGATGACCACCCTCCCGCGCCCGGCGCACCACCTCGGCGCCCGGGTCGGAGACGGCGGGCATCCCGGCGTCGGTGACGAGGGCCACGGTCTTGCCCTCGGTGAGCGAGGCGAGGACCTCCTCGGTTCGCTTCGACTCGTTGCCGACGAAGAGCGAGCGCACCTGGGGCCTGGCACCCACGTGTCTGAGAAGGGTGGCGGTGCGCCTGGTGTCCTCGGCGAACACCACGTCGGCGGAATTCAGGGCCTGGCCTAGGCGATCCGAGACATCACCCAGGTTCCCGATCGGCGTCGCGCATACCAGGAGCAACCCGTCCTCAGCCATCGGACATCTCGACCCGATCGTGGATGGCCGGGAGCGGCGACCCGGCGGGAAGCTCCACGATCACCCGTGCCGATCTCAGCACTCCGATCCGATTCGGGGCCAGGGTCCTGGTGGCTACCACCCGCATCAGCCCGTCGAGGCCGACGACCTCTATCGGGCTCCTCTGTCCGAAGGTGTGGACACTGCGGGTGCGGATCATCACCCCCGCCCCCGCTGGGGCTCGTCGATTGCCCAGCAGACGATCGGCGAAGGTCTCGGCGAGGTAGGCACGGACATGCCAGTCGCCGGTGGAGAGCATCACGCCGCGCATGATGCCGACGCTAGTGGTCCGTCGCGTAAATAGTGCGCGCGTGTCTCCGAGTCATCGGCGTCAACTGGCAAGGAGAAGCGCGCAGTCGCAGCCGGGAGCTGCGGCGAGCACTTCGACGCAGCCAGGGAAGGTCGAGGGCCGGAGAGACGCCACAAGTATTTATGAGACGGGCCACTAGTTGTGACAACCGGGGACGTTGTCCCTGGCGGAATGGTGTGGCTGGTTGAGCCCTCCTGATGAGACTGT
>JBOGEU010000457.1:0-1698 GCA_050741995.1 Acidimicrobiia bacterium
AGTCGCCGAGGGTGACCACCTGTTGGCGGCGCAGATCGTCGCACAGCGACCGGAGGTTCGACTGCGTGGTCTTGACCCCATCGATTCGACTGCGCTGCTGCAGCCCCACCAGCACCTGGGCGACCACTGGGCTTCCCCCCGTGAACCGGACACGGTTCAGGCGACTTGTTGTTGGCCTCGCAACTGCTCGTACTCCTCCGGCGGAAGATAGCCAAGAGAGCTGTGAAGACGCTCTCTATTATACCACATGATCCACTCGAACACAGCCGTTCTCGCCTCTTTCTTGCTCAAATAGGAGGCGTCATCGACAAGTTCCCGCTTCAATGAGGCGAAGAAGCTCTCCGCCAGAGCGTTGTCGTAACTATCACCCACCGTTCCCATGGACTGGGTGATGCCCATGAGCCGGCACAGCTTCTTGTAGTTCTCGCTGGTGTACTGACAACCGTGGTCGGAGTGAAAGACGAGGTCCTCGAAGCCAGCTCGACGTCGCCCAGCGGCGGCGGCGTTGAGGGCGTCGACGCAGAGCTCGGCACGGAGGTGATCGGCCATGGACCAGCCCACCAGGCGCCTCGAGCAGACGTCGATCACGCTGGCCAGGTAGAGCCAGCCCTCGGCGGTGGGGATGGAGGTCACATCGCCCACCCACAGCTGGTCGAGGTCCCTGGCCCAGAAGTCCCGTTCCACCAGGTCAGCGGCGGGGGTGGCCTTGGGATCTCGCACCGTGGTGCGCAGCTTGCGCCGGCCGCAGCGGCCCTGGAGACCGAGCTCGGCCATGAGGCGCTCGACCCGCTTGCGATTGACCTGGATGCCTGCTCGCCACAGCGAGACCACCACTCTCGGGACCCCGTAGCGGCCCCGAGAGGCGGCCCAGATGTCGTAGATGCGATTGGCCAAGTCGGCCTCGGCTCGAGTCGCCTCGTCGGGCCCGTCCTTGGCCGCCCAGGCGTAGTAGGCCGAGCGAGACACCTCACAGACTCGACACAGGGTCTTGACGTCGAAGTCGGCCTTCTGGGTGTCGATGAAGCAGTAGATCTTCACGCGTTCGACTCCTTCACCCAGAAGGCTCTGATATGTAGGTGATCCATCATCCGATCAGGGAGATGCCCGAAGCCGTCGGATTCGGCGAGAGGAGCCTGGCCATGGCGATGTCGTGGGTGCCGTGCGTGGTCCGTTCGCAAGTACCGGATCAGGTCCCGATCCGACTCGGACATGACGTCGTCGACGCCTACCTGCGATTCGTGTGGGCGCGGGCCCGTCCCAACACCTTGTTGGCGGTCGGGTTCGATCTGAAGGTGTTCTTCACCGTCGTGGGCAAGGAACCGTCGGAGGTGGCGGTCACCGATGTGTTTCGCTTCATTGAGGCCCAGCGCCGACCGGTTCGGGGCGCCAATGTGGTGCGACTCGAAGACGGTGAGAAGGGCTTGTCGTCGCGGACGATCCGGCGTCGCCTCTCGAGCGCATCGGGGCTCTTCGAGTACCTGGTCGCAACCGACTTGATCGCCAAGAACCCCATCCCACGAGGCCTCGGGAGCCGATCGATTCGCCGGCGCGGCCTCCCGCTCATCCGCTCACCACAGACGCTGCCGAAGATCCTCGACCCCGGCGAGGTCGACGCCTTGATGGCGGCGCTGCGAACGTGGCGTGACCGGGCCATGGTCCAAGCGATGCTCCTGGGTGGGTTGCGACGCTGCGAGGTCC
>JBOGEU010000458.1:0-1122 GCA_050741995.1 Acidimicrobiia bacterium
GCCCACCATGGTTGATGAGGACCCGGGCCTTGTCCTCTTCGACCTTCTTCCAGTCGATGAACTTCTCGATATCGGGATGGTCGACGTCGAGGATGACCATCTTGGCTGCGCGTCTCGTCGTCCCACCCGATTTGATCGCGCCGGCGGCGCGGTCGCCGATCTTGAGGAAGGACATGACACCCGAAGACTTGCCACCACCGGAGAGCCGCTCGTTCTCACCGCGGATCTGGCTGAAGTTGGACCCGGCTCCGGAGCCGAACTTGAAGATCCGCGCCTCCCGGACCCAGAGGTCCATGATCCCGCCCGGGTTCACCAGGTCGTCTCTAACCGAGAGGATGAAGCAAGCGTGGGGGGCGGGCCGGCTGTAGGAGTCGGGGGAAGCCTTGAGCTCGCCATCTGCATCGTCGACGTACCAGAAGCCCTGAGCGGGACCCGTCAGCCCGTAGGCCCAGTTGAGGCCGGTGTTGAACCATTGCGGGGAGTTGGGGGCGGCCATCTGGTTGGCCAGCATGAACTTGAGCTCGTCCTCGAAGGCGACGGCGTCGTCGCTGGAGGCGAAATAGCCCTTCTTCTCGCCCCAATGACGCCAGGTGCCGGCAAGACGGTCGAACACCTGCCGGGCGGAGCGCTCCGGTCCGAGGACCGGCTGGCCCGACTCGTCGAAGACCTGGTTCCCGTCGTCGTCGAACTGGGGGACCCCGGCCTTGCGAAAGTACTTGGACACCATGATGTCCGCGGCCACCTGACTCCAGCCGGCAGGGATCTCGGCATCGGTCATCTCGAACACGATCGAGCCGTCGGGGTTGGTGATCCGTGAGTCGCGACGAGACCACTCGATCTTGTCGTACGCATCCTTACCGGCCTCGGTGAAGCGACGGTTGATCCGCAGGCCTTTGCTCATGAAACGTGCCTCCTCGCACTGGGATTTGCCCTGGGACCAGGATCCGGGGCAGGGTCCATTTGCCAACACCCACCACAAGATGTTGTGGTATGGGGGGAAGTGACCACGACATCTGGTATGGACTTCATTACTGTAATTACATCGGTGTCATGGGTCAAGTGTTTCGTTTTCCACAGGCTCACGGGGGTGCCTCAGAGCGCGAAAATCAACACTCTGACGGG
>JBOGEU010000459.1:0-3646 GCA_050741995.1 Acidimicrobiia bacterium
TGAGTGGCCACCGGCATCCATGTCTTGGTCGGTGGCGAGCCTTCCCAGCGAATCGGTCTCTCCGAAGGCGACAGCACAGACCGCATCGATGCTGGTGCTGACCTCGAGAGTGGCGAGAGTGCCGGACGGATCGGATTCGATGACCGGTCCGCCGTCGGCGATCTCAGCGAAGTCGAAGACCTCTTGTTGGGAGTCCGTGGCGGTTCCACAGGCCGCAGCGATGAACGCCAACAGAACCAGGGACCCCAGACGATGATGAGCTGGCGGATTCACGATCATCCTCCGGGGTTGGCAAGCAGGAAATCGATGTTGAGCTGCTGGCGGATCGAAAGCAAAACGATGATGACGGCCGGAATGATCCACAGCCATGGTCGCCACCTGATGTACAGGTTGAGCCACCGGCCGCTGATCCGGCCATAGATCACGCGACCGGTGAGAACCGCCATGGTGGGGATGACGACTGCGGATGCGGGGTTGAACTGCCACGCCCGGGCCAGGTCCCCGCGGGCGGTCCACATCACCCCGCGGGTCATCCCACAGGTCGGCCCCATGATCCCCAGATAGTGGAGCGGCCCGTGGATGTCGACCGGGGGCAGGCCAACTATGGCGAGGATGACGACGAGGGGGATCCCGATGAGGACGAGACGGGTAGTGGTGGGATGCCGGTCGTGGCGCTCCCAACGCAGGGCGACCGTCGTGAGCTGGTTCTTGGATCCGACTGCGAGGCTCATCTGCTATCCGGCATCGTAGAAGACCTTGGTCTCGAGATATAGGGGTAGCTCATTGGTCGGTGGTGGCGAGGAGGTTCTCAACCGCAGCGAGCAGGTCGGGTTCCGAGGCGACGTTGTCGAAACGTTGGACGATGATCCCTTCGGCGTCGACCACGAATACCCAAGGCTCCCCACCCTGGGTGTCCGGGGTGGGGGCGATCCACTCGGCGGCCGAGGGGTTGAGCTGGTTGGCTTCGAAGTCCCGCCACACCTCGAGGTGGACGAACTCCATCCGGTCGCCGTATTGGAGGGCGAGGTCGTGGACGCTGTCGGTGATCGGCCCGCAGAACCGGCTGACACAGAACGTTGGGGTAGACACCACGATCATCACGGGACGCCCCTTTGCGATGGCGTCGGCGACGGTGATGTCGTGGAGTTCGGGGTCGGGGATCGGGGTTTCGCCGCCGGCGCGGGAGTCGATCGCCTTCGGGTCGACGTTAGGATCACCGGCGAGCGGTTGGCGTGTTGAGGGGGCAGGATCCCCAATGGAGGGCAGGTCGGAGGTGGCCAGCACCTCGAAGGCGCCGCTGGTACTCACCGTCTCCCCGTCGGTTTCGGCGGTGACCGTCACCTCCCAGAAGCCAGCGGTGGCGAAAATGACGTCTTGTGCCGCGTAAACACCAGTGGCCACGGAACCTGCCACCGGTTCGGGCGGGCCGGTAAGCGCGCCGGAATCCAGATCCTGGCCCGGGATCGGGAGGTAGGAGGCTTCGACCGGCCCTGATCCCGCCTGTCCACCGGAGCCGGCCTCACCGGTGCCGAGGTAGGTGAATGCGAAGGAGACGGTCCCGTAGGCGAGGGTCCGGCTCTGGTCGGCGGTGTAGAGGCCGACCATGAACCGTCCCGGCCGCTGGGCCACGAGGTCGTAACTGGCGACGGCCGCCACCAGGCCTCCAGCGTCATCCAGGGTGGAGGTGCCGGCGGTGCAGCCCGGTGCGGTCATCACGGCAGCGGCAACAACCGCGATTAGGACTTTCGGTTTGCTGCGCCGCAGCTGACCGAGCCGGAACGTCACGAGTCTTCCCGGGGTGCGCAGGGCAGGGGATCGTGCCCGGTTGCGGCGAGAGCGTTGTCGGTGGCCGCGATCAGAGCCCGGATGTCTTCGATGAGATCCGACTGGGTGTCAAAGTCGGATTCGACCGCCTCTTTAGCTTCGAGGAGCCGAGCGGCCACGCTCCGGTCGGTTTCGGTGGTCTCAGCGGCGAGATCGTGGAGCGGCTGATGTACGAGGTCGTAGAACACCTCTTCAGCTCCCGTCATGTCGCCCGACCCGGCCGCGGTCGATACGTCGCATAGTCCGGACGACGCCCGCCGGTAGGGATCTTCTGTGTCTGATCCGCCACTGCAGGCCGCCGCGGTCAAGACGACGATCCCTACCCCTGCGACAAGGCGAGTGCGAGGGTTCACGTGTCGGTCACCGGCGCCCAGGATTCGCCGCCATCGACGCTGTGATACAGGGCGCGTGGCTGCTCGGCGACCACCCACACCTGATCTCCCGCCACGGCCAACGCCACCGGTTGGCCTTCGACCCCATCGAGCGTCAAGGCGATGTCCCAGCTGGCTCCGGCGTCATCACTGCGGGCGAGACCAGTCGCGGTGAGAGCCCAGACCACGTCTGGCGTATCCTTGTCGACTGCGACCACCCCTGTGGGAACGTCGGACACCTGTGCGAAGGTTCGGCCACCATCCACAGAACGGAGAACCCCGCTTTCGGGACCGACCATCACCAGCGTCTCAGTGTCAGAACCGGGCGCCGCCAGGCCAAACACGTCCTGGGGGAGCGACTCGACAGAAGCCCTGGCCTCCCAGGTGTCCCCGGTGTCATTACTGGCGTACAGGCCATGACCCACCACATATGCGTACACCGTTTGAGGGTCGACCGGGGACTGGGCAAAAGCGTGGATGTCAAGTCCGGGCAGGTCAGAAGGTGCCAGCGGACTGTACGTCTCGCCACCGTCGTCGCTGCGGTACAAGACGTCATGGCCAGCCACGAACAGCGGGTCCCCGGATGCAGCGGTGGCGATGACCATGGCGTCCTCCCCGCTGAGGCCCGCCAGCTCCCAACGCTCGCCGTCCTTGCTTTGATATAGACCCCCGTGCAGACCCAACAAGAGCCCACCGTCGGCGGTGACGGCGAGAGAATGCACGTGGTCACCGGCCGGCATCCCATCACCCTCACCGCCGGTGCAGGCAGCCACCAGCAGCATGACCGCAACGGCTACAACAGCAGCACGGACCCTCAAGACTCGAGGGCCCTTCTCCGCTCCTCGAACTCGTCACCGTCGATCTCCCCACGGGCGAACCTCGACTCCAAGATCTGCAACGCCGACGAACCTGACCTTCCGGCACGGTCAGAGAGAGAGCGCACAACGAAAACGACCCCGAGCACCAGCACCACCAGGAACAACAGCCACAACAGGAGCCATGCCCAACCCATCATCGGTCCCATCATCATGTCCATCGGTCCATTTGTGTGCATGTGCATTGGCATCCTTTCTTGGTCATCAGATCAGATCGGCGGCCATCCCAGCCGTGAGAAGGCACGTTGGAGAGGGATAAAGAAGGTCTGCCAGGCTCCGGTGACGAAGAGGACACCCATTCCTACGAGGAGAGCACCTGCCACCTGCTCGACGCGTCGGGAATGTTTCTGAAGCCAGGCCAACGAGGTGCGCATCCGCTGGAACCCGAGACCCAAAACCACAAACGGTATTCCTAAACCCAGCGAGTAGAGAGCCAGCAGCACAGCCCCCCACGGAGCAGTCTGGGTTGATGCTGCTGTGGCCAGGATGGTGGCCAGCACCGGGCCGATGCAGGGAACCCAACCGGCGGCAAACGCCATCCCCAGAGGGAAAGCAGCCTTCGATCCGCGGCTGCCA
>JBOGEU010000460.1:0-1488 GCA_050741995.1 Acidimicrobiia bacterium
GGTCTGGGGCGTGGGCGTCTTCGTGGCGCTGCTCACCGCCTTCTACATGTTCCGATTGATGGGCCTGACCTTCTGGGGCGCCTTCCGGGGCCCGAAGGAGATCTGGGACCGGATCCACGAATCGCCCCGGGTGATGACCGTGCCGCTGATCCTCCTGGCGATCCCGTCCATCCTGCTGGGCATGCTGCTCGGCCTGCCATTCGGGGCCAGCGTGATCGGGAGCTGGCTGCACCCGGTCTTCGAGGAGGGACTGGAGCTACTCCACCACGAGGAGGTCGCGTTCAACCTGGCCGGCATCGACGGCGCCCTGATCCTGGCGAGCGTGACCGTCGCCGTCGTCGGCATCGCCATCGCCTGGCGGTTGTTCGGTGCCGAGCTGGGCGCGATCCGGATCGGCGCCCGACCCGAGCGGGTTCGCGAGCTGACCGCGCGGGTTCCATTCCTGTACCGTGCCTCGCTCAACAAGTGGTGGTTCGACGACCTGACCCACCTGCTCTTCCTGGTGATCGGTGGCCGGGTCGCGGCGGCGATCTGGTGGTTCGACCGGGAGGTCGTGGACGGGACCGTCAACGCGCTCGGCCGGGTGACCCTCCAGACCGGTCGGGGCCTGCGCCAGGTCCAGACGGGTCGGGTCCAGAACTACGCGCTGGGGATCGCGCTGGGGCTGATCGTCATGGCCGGTTCCTACCTGATCCTGGTGGGCCGCTGAGGTGGACGTGTCCAGCATCCCCCTGCTGACGATCATCGTCTTCCTGCCCCTGGTGGGGGCGATCGTGATCGGCTTCGCCTCGGCGACGGTCGCCCGCCCGGTGGCCCTCGTCTTCGCCCTGCTGACCTTCGTCGCCTCACTGCTCCTGCTGATCGGCTACCTGCCCGACCGGCCGGGCTTCCAGTACGTGGAGACGGTGGACTGGATACCGTTCTTCGGCATCCAGTACAAGCTTGGCGCGGACGGACTGGCGGTCCTGCTCGTGCTCCTGACGACCACCCTGACGTGGATCTCCATCCTGGCCAGCTTCCAGCCGATCCAGACCCGGATCAAGGAATACATGGTGTCGTTCCTGATCCTCGAGGTCGGGATGATCGGCGTGTTCCTGGCGCTCGACACGTTCCTCTTCTACATCTTCTGGGAGATCGTGCTCGTCCCGATGTACCTGATCATCGGGATCTGGGGGGGCGGCAACCGGATCTACGCGACGATCAAGTTCGTCCTCTACACGCTCGTCGGATCGCTGCTGATGCTCGTGGCCATCCTCGCCACCGCGTATGCCTACCAGGCCGGCCACGGCGGATCGTGGGTCGGAGCCTTCGATTTCGAGGCGCTACGCGTGTACGCCGGGACCGGCGGGTTCAGCGAGGGGCTCCAGATCGGCGCCTTCCTGGCGTTCTTCCTGGCGTTCGCGATCAAGGTCCCGATGTTCCCGTTCCACACCTGGCTGCCGGACGCCCATACCGAGGCCCCCACGGCAGGCTCGGTGATCCTGGCCG
>JBOGEU010000461.1:0-3415 GCA_050741995.1 Acidimicrobiia bacterium
GCCGAGAACAACTCGGCCTCGGTCAACTCCTCTGCATCGAGGGCAGCCTTGTCGACCGACCCTTCGGTGACCATGCGGCGCGCCCGGCTCTCCAAGAGCGCCTCGAGCCAGGGAGACCACTCGGTGAGCTCCTCGAAGAGTCGCTGGAGAGCCACCACCGCTGTGATGACGATGATCCCGTGCAGCAATGGGACATCGCCGTAGAACATGGGGTCACCGACCGCCGAGCCTAGAGCGACGATGATCACCGACTCGAATGGCGAGAGGTGGCCCAGGCCTCGTTTCCCGAGGAAGCGGATTATCACCAGCGTGTAGACGTACATGATCAGCGTGCGGACCACGATCTCGAGGGTGAAGCCCCACGAGAAATCCCCGACCAGCATCTGAATTGGGTCGAATTCCATCAAATCTCCTCTATTGACCGGGCTGGTGAGGCTACGCACTCCGTCGTTAATCTCCAGGGCCGTGAGAGCGAGGCTTCGGTGAGTGCGAGCGAGGTGCAGGAACGGATGAGGATCGATTGGGATGTCCCCATCGACATGGGGGACGGGGCTCGTCTCATGGCCGACGTGTTCCGCCCCGACGACGACCTGGGTCATCCGGTGTTGCTCAGCTACGGCCCCTATGCCAAAGGGTTGTCGTTCCAGGAGGGGTATCCCGACCAGTGGCAGCGCATGATCGCCGCATATCCCGAAGTGGCCGCGGGCTCCACCAACCAGTATCAGGCGTGGGAGGTCGTAGATCCCGAGAAATGGGTTCCCGAGGGCTATGTCTGTGTCCGGGTCGACTCGCGGGGCGCCGGTCGCTCGCCGGGGATCATCGATCATTTTTCACCCACCGAGACCGGCGACCTCTACGCATGCATCGAGTGGGCAGCGGCCCAGCCCTGGTCCACCGGCAAGGTGGGTTTGAACGGCATCTCGTACTACGCCATCAACCAGTGGCAGGCGGCTGCCCTCAACCCGCCGCATCTCGCTGCGATCTGCACCTGGGAGGGCGCGGCCGACTTCTACAGGGACATGACCTATCACGGCGGAATCCTCTGCACCTTCTTTCCCAACTGGTATGACATGCAGGTCAAAACGGTTCAGCACGGTCTCGGCGACCGGGGGCCGAAGCACCCGGTCACCGGTGTCAACGCCTGCGGCGACGAGAATCTCGACGAGCAGACGTTGGCCGCCAACCGCTCCGACTTCGGCGAAGACATCGCCGCTCATCCGCTCGACGACCAGTTCCACCGCGATCGCTCGGCCCGCCTCGAGGACATCACGGTCCCGCTCCTCTCGGCGGCGAACTGGGGCGGCCATGGGCTCCATGCTCGGGGCAATTTCGAGGGCTTCACCCGGGCCGGGTCCCGGCACAAGTGGCTCGAGGTGCATGGCGAGGAGCACTGGACCCATTTCTACACCGACCGGGGACGGGCACTCCAGCTCGAGTTCTTCGACCATTTCCTGAAAGACGAGGACAATGGTTGGGCCGAGCGTCCCCCGGTGCTGCTGGCGGTTCGGCACGTGGACCACTTCGAGGAGCGAACCGAGGAGGCATGGCCCATACCCCGCACCGACTGGACCAGGCTCCATCTCCATGCGGACCTGTCGATGCGGCCCACACCTCCCACCCAGAGCACCGATCTCACCTTCGATGCCACGGGTGAGGGCCTGGTCTTCACCGCCGAGCCGTTGGCGACGGCGACCGAGATCACGGGGCCGTCGAGCATGGAGCTGTCCATTTCCTCGTCGACGACGGATGCCGACATCTTCGTGATCCTGGGCGTAGTCGACCCCGAGGGCGACGAGGTGACCTTCCAGGGCGCCCTCGATCCTCATTCCCCTGTCGCCCAGGGCTGGCTGCGAGCCTCGCACCGCGCCCTCGACCCCGTTCTATCCTCGCCGTGGCGGCCTTATCACCCTCATCGCGAGGCCGAGCCCCTCACCCCGGGCCAGGTCTACCCGCTCGATGTCGAGATCTGGCCGACCAGCATCGTGGTGCCTCCCGGCTACCGGCTGACCATCACCGTCCGCGGCAAGGACTACGAGTACAAGGGCTCCGACACCGGCGATACCGTCATCACCACCTTCAAGAACCGGTTCACCGGATGCGGGCCCTTCGTCCACGACGACCCGAGGGATCGTCCACCCGCCATCTTCGCCGGGAGCACGACGATCCGTCTCGGCCCGGACCTTCGCAACTCGGTGCTGATCCCCGTGATCCCGCCTGATCAGTGATCATCGACCGCTGAGCACCACCGCCACCGACCCGGCGAGCATGGCCACCATCCCTCCCAAGAACTTGAGGTTCATCCGCTCGAACGGCTCCTTGAACATGATGGGGACGAGCGCCACCACAACCAGAGCCGAGAGCTGCTGCACGGTGAGGGCGATGGCCACGGTGGTCAGCCCGAACGAGGTCCATTGCGCTGACACCGCCACTGCGCCGGCCAACCCGCCGATCATCATCCAACGACGGGCTCGGGGTGGCACCGGGCCCTTTCGCAGCGACCCCGTGGAGGCGATGGCCACGGTGAAGCCGACCATGCTGATCCCGAGGCCGATGGTCAGGCCCAGCACCGGATGGTCGAACTCCTCGAGGCCGAGACGGATGAGCAGTGGGCTCGATCCCCAGATCACCGCCACCGTCAGCGCCAGCCAGGGCCGGGCCCAGGTCTGGGGCTCCCCGTTGCCCGATCCGCTGAACGAGATCAACGCCACGCCTAGCACTGCTAGCGACACACCGCCGAGGATGGTCAGGCTCAGCGGCTCATCGAGCACGATCGACGCCAGGAGGGTCCCCATCAGCGGTGCCGCCGACACCAGAGCCCCGGTCCTGGCGACTCCTATCCGCTGCTGGCTGAGGGCGACCAAGGTCCAGCCGCCGACGAAATGGAAGGAGGTGGCCGCAGTGAAGAGTGCAACGGCGACGAGGGGGGCGGTGGCCGCCAACTCCAGCTGACCGGCCAACGCCGCCCTCAACAACAACAGGACTTCGAGCGTGAGCAACAGCCCGAAGGTGGATCGAAAGGCGTCGACTATCTGGTTCGCCTTGCGGTTGGAGGCTTGGATCAGCCCGAAACCCAGAGCCGCCACCAGCGCCCACCACACTCCCGCAGTCATACGGGAATCCCCAGTGTGCTCAGTCGACTTCGACCAAGGCGGTAGCCAAGGCCTCGACGGTTGCGCCGTCGTGGGCACTTGTCAGGCCCAGAATCACCACGTCGAGACCCATCTCGAACATGTTGGCGCATCTATGTGCGACCTCGGCAGGATCGGGATCCGGTCCCAGCCTCAGATGGCACGAGCACGATATCTCGCCTGGATCGCGCCCCACTGCCTGACAGTGCCCGAGGAGGACCTCATGCAGCCGCGGCCACGACTCGCGGTCTTCCTCGACGAACTCCGCATCCCACATGGAGGCATAC
>JBOGEU010000462.1:0-6471 GCA_050741995.1 Acidimicrobiia bacterium
TCTCGCAGGGCCTGCTTCCCCTTGATCGTGGAGAAGGTGACGATCTGCGCCACATGTTCCGCCCCGTACTTCTGGGCGGCATATCGGATCATCTCGGAGCGATAGCGCTCGTCGAAGTCCATGTCGATGTCCGGCATCTGGCGGCGCCCCGGGTTGAGGAAGCGCTCGAAGATGAGGCCATAGGCGAGCGGGTCGAGGTCGGTGATCCGCAGGCAGTAGGACACGATCGACCCTGCCGCCGAGCCGCGGCCCGGGCCCACCCTGATCCCGCTCTCCCTGGCGTGGCGGATCAGGTCCCAGACGATGAGGAAGTAGGCGGGAAAGCCCATCTCCTCGATGATCTTCAGCTCGTGCTCGACCCGGTCCCATACCTCGCCGCTGGGGTCGGGGCCATAGCGCTCCCTGGCTCCGGTGTCGACCAGCTTGCGCAGGTAGCTGACCTCGGTCTCGCCGGAGGGAACGGGGAAGCTGGGGAGGAGGATCTTCCCGAACTCGAGATCGACATTGGCCCGCTCGGCGACCCACAGCGTGTTGTCACAGGCGGCGGGAAACATGTCGCCAGGGAACAGGCGCCGCATCTCCGCGGCGGTCTTCAGATAATGCTGGTCCCCTTCGAAGCGGAGCCGACCGGCCTCGTCGCGGAGCGATCCGGTCTGGATGCAGAGAAGGACGTCATGGGCCTCGTGCTCGGATTGGCTGGTGTAATGGGCGTCGTTGGTCGCCAGCAAGGGCGCCCCGGTCAGCTTCGAGATCTCGAGCAGGTCGGGCATGATCGCTCGTTGCGCGGCCAGCCCGTGGTCCTGGACCTCGATGAAGAAGTTGTCCTCGCCGAAGATGTCCTGGAACTTGCCGGTGGCCGCGAGCGCCGCGTCGAAATCCCTCACCTGGCCCTTGTTGCCCTCCTCGCTGACCGAGTCCGGGGCCAGTAGCTGGGGGACGACGCCTCCGAGACACCCCGAGGTGGCGATGATCCCCTCCGAGTGCTCGGCGAGCAGCTCGAAGTCGATGCGGGGCTTGTAGTAGTAACCCTCGAGGAAGGCTCGCGAGGAGAGCTGCAGGAGGTTCCGATAGCCGACCTCGCTCTCCGCGAGCAGGTTCATGTGGTACCGCTTGTTGGCAGCCCCCACCGGGCGGTCGAAGCGGGAGCCATCGGTGAAGTAGGCCTCGATCCCGATGATCGGCTTGATGCCCGCCCCCTTCGCCGCCTTGACGAAGTCGACCACCCCGTAGAGGACCCCATGGTCGGTGATGGCGATCGCCGGCTGTTCGTCTGCCGCAGCGGCCGACACCACGTCCGCGATCCGGGCCGCACCGTCGAGCATCGAGTATTCGGTGTGGAGGTGGAGATGGGCGAATGACACGACTGTCATTCAAGGTAGCAGAACCGACCGAGCGGTTCTCCTGTACTCGACCCCCTCGACCTCACTCGACGCGCTCCCCCGGCTCGCCGCCCGGCGCCGGCCCGGCCATCAGCCGTCGCGCGGCGAGGAGAGCCACGACCATGATCGCCAGGCTCACTCCGTGGGCGAGGGCAAAGCCCCGGCCCAGAGCGGTGACCGCCCCTCCGGCGAGCTCGGTCACCTCTCCGGCCAGGGCGGCTCGCACCGAGGCGACGTCGTCCACCGACGCCGCCACTGTGGCCAGGATGACGCCCCCGGCCAGCCCGGCACCGACCGACAGTCCCAGGGTGCGCAGGAAGGCATGAGCCGACGTGGCCCTTCCGGCGAGATTGTCGGGCACGGCCAGCCGCACCATCTGCAGGGCGGAGTTGGTGACCGCCCCCACCGATAGTCCCATTGCGAAATAGGTTGCGTAGACCACCGGGAGCGGCGCCGAGAAGGACACCGCCGCCCATGCCGCCCCGATGGCCGGTATCCCGGCCAATGCCCCGACGCGGAGCACAGATCGCTCGCTGACGCGGTCCGTGACCCGACCGGCGATATTGGCCGCCACCGTCCAGCCGATGGTGAGCCACAGCACCGACCAGGCCGCGGCGGCGGCGCTTGCCCCTCGGGCACCTCGCACGTAGACCGGGAGGTAGGCGGAGAGGCCCAGCATCGCCACCAAGGTCAGGGAAGCGGCGAGGGCGAGCTGCCGGTAGGGGTAGTCGCCGATGAACCGTCGGTCGAGGAGGTTGGACCGGCCTCCGCTCATGCGCCTCCAGAGCAGCGACCCGCCGATCAGGGCCCCCCCGCCCAGGGCCCACGACGATGCGGTCAGATTGGACAAGGCTCCCAGGAAGGCGCCAACCGTGGCCACCAGCAGTCCCACCGCCACCCAGTCGATCTCGAGTCGGGCGGGCTCCACCGGGCCGGGAAGCGTTCGCCATCCGGCGATCAGCGCCACCAGGCAGATCGGCACCATGAGCAGGAAGATCCACCGCCAGGAGCCGACCTCGAGGAGGCCGGCTGCGATCGCGGGGCTGGCGAAGCCGAGCACGCCCCAAACGTTGGAATTGGCTGCGAACGCCCTCCCCATGAGATGGCTGGGGTAGACGAGGGCGACCGCGGCGATGCCCACCGAGATGATCGCCCCACCCGAGGCGCCTTGAAGGACCCGTGCCGCGACGAGGAGCGGCATCGATGTGGCCGCCGCCGCACCCAGAGAGGCGAGGGCGAAGCCGATGGTGCCCCAACGGAACACGGTGGAGGTCCCCAGGGAGTCGACGAACGACCCGGCGATGGCGGTCATCACACCCGAAGCCAGCAGGAATGCGGTGATCACCCAGGGGAGCAGGCGGACCCCACCGAGATCGGCGGTGAGGTCGGGGAGCGCCGCAGTGACCGCCAGGCCCTCGAAGGCGACGATGGCCACGGCCGTGTAGATCGCGATCGAGGCGGGCAACAGCTCACGGGACAGGATCGACCTGGGGATCGCCATGTTGATCTCAGGATGGCATGCTTCGACCCGGTTCCGGAGACCGGGCTATTGCTCCGCTACAGGAGCACCGCGACGACGCCGAGCGCCGCGACCGCGAGCCCGACGGCGGTGCGGACCCGGGTCGAGCTCGTCCCCCGGACCCGGCTCCAGATCTCGCCGATCAGCAACCCGGTGAGCAACCCACCGAGATGGGCCTGCCAGGAGATGCCGGGGAAGATCAGGGGCAGGGCGGCATTGATCAGGAGAAGGAAGCCGAGCTGGCTGAGAAGGGCCCGGCCCTGGTTCGTGCTCCTCCGGTGCAGGGCCCAGCTGATCCAGATCCCGAACAACCCGAATATCGCCCCCGATGCCCCTACTCCGACGTCATTGAGGTCACCGAGGTAGAAGGCGAAGACGCCTCCAATCGCCGCCGAGGCGAGATACAGGGCGACAAAGGGCCAGGTGCCGACACCGCGCTCGATCTGCGGGCCGAGCGCCCACAGTGCCCACATGTTGAACAGGATGTGGGTTATCGAGCCGTGGAGCAGGACCACGGTGAAGATCCTCCACCACTCCCCGGCGGCGATGGCGGCGTTGATCTGGGCAAAACGCCCGATCAGATCGTTCTCCAGCCCGAGGAGACCGAGCACGAAGAAGCCAACGGCGAGGGCGATGAAGGTCACGGTGGCAGGGGCGCCGGTCGTAGGGCGCCGTCTCGACCCGGTCGGGATGATCCGTTGCATGCCCTCCTCACGCAGGCATTCGGGGCAGCGCTGGCCGACGGCGGCATCGGTCGAGCAAGCTGAGCAGATCGGCCTTCCGCAGCGACTACAGCTGAGCAGTGTGCTCCGGTCGGGATGCCGATAGCAGACCGGGGCGGCGGTGGTGTGATCCTGGGTCACGGCCGGAACGGTAGAGCCGCCAAACGCCTATTCCCACCCGTCCCCGGACAGCGAGTCGAGGGCCCGGCTCAAGTCGGGCGGCAACGGCGCCTCGAAGCTGACCTGCCCCCGGCCGGCCGGATGCTCGAGTTTCACCGCCCCGGCGTGGAGGAACACCCGTGGAACCCGGATCGGGGCGTTCAGGGTGGAGTACATCCAGTCTCCGAGAACCGGGTGATCGATAGCCGCCATGTGCACTCGTATTTGATGGGTGCGACCGGTCTCCAATCTCACTTCGAGCAGCGAGGCGTCGGCACTCAGGTACTCGACCCGGACCTCGTAGTGGGTGATGGCGGCCTTGCCGCCGGGGACGACGGCGCGTCGGGTCGGTCGCGCCGGATCGCGCCCGATCGGGGCGTCGATGGTCCCGGTCTGGGTGGCGAATCGCCCATGGACCAGGGCGGTGTAGATACGGGTGATCCGACGCGCCGCCAGATCCGAGCTGAGCTTTTCGTAGGACTGCTGGGTACGACCGACGAGAAGCAGCCCCGACGTGTCCCGATCGAGACGATGCACCAGACCCCAACGGCCGGGCGTGCCCACCCCTTCCAGCTCGGGATAGCGATGGAGCAGCCCTGAAGCCAAGGTTCCTTGGCTTGTTCCGGCACCCGGGTGGACCACCATCCCCGGCGGCTTGTCGACGACGATCAGAGCTTCGTCCTCATGGATCACCCCGAATTCGAGAGGCTCGGGCCGGAGCTCGACCACGGCGGCCGGCGGGGGTGACTCGATGATGTTGCCGCGGTGCACCCGGTCGCTGGGCTTGGCCGGGGAGCCGTCGATGAGCACCCCTTCGTCGAGCAGGGCGCGGGCCTGTGCCCGGCTCAACTCGAGGAGGGCGGCCAGCGCCCGGTCGACGCGGTCGCCCTCGAGCTCTTCGGGGACCTCCAGCTTCAGCGTGTCCGCCACGAATGCATGAGTAGCAGGACGACGGCGATCGTGATCGACATGTCGGCGACGTTGAAGGTCGGTATCCACCACACGTCGACCCAGTCGATGACCTTCCCGTCGAGAAAGCCCGGCCCCCGGGACACGCGATCGACCAGGTTGCCCAGGGCTCCCCCGATGATCAGCCCGAACCCGGCCGTCTCCAACAACGGGCGCTCGACTCGAATCGCCCAGAGCAGGGCGATGCTCACCACGACGGCGGCGCCCCCGAGAAAGGGACCGGCGTCTTTCAGCATCGAGAACGCCGCCCCCGGATTCTCGGTGTAGGTGAATACGAGGAAATCGGGGATGATCGTCAACGGGCCGTCGGAGAACTCGGTCGATGCCCAGCGCTTGGTCAGGGCGTCGACGAGGACCACCCCGACGGCGAGGCCGCCGGCGACCGCGTACCGTCGGATCAAGCTCGACGCGCGCAGTCCACGCAGAACGTCGCGTAGGGCAGGACGTCGAGGCGAGCCAGAGGGATCGACTTTCCACAGCTCTCGCAGATCCCGTAGCCCCCTTCCTTGATCTTGGCCAGGGCCCATTCGACCTTGCTCAGCAGGTCGACTGTGTTCTGCTCGATCGAGAGCTCCTTGGCGTACTCCAGCTTGGTCGAGCTCGCCTCGGCATTCCCTGGGTCCGGGCTGCGGTCGGATGAGCTCTCGGAGAGCCGCGCTTCCTCGAGCTCATGCTGGTATTCGTCGATCAGCGTCTGAAGCCGCGCCCGCTCCTCCACGAGCCTCGCCTCGAACTTCTCGACCGTTGATTTGGCGAGCTGACGTACCACTAACCACCCCTGGTAAAGGGCGGAAACCCTACCAACGCATGGCCGCTAAATGGAGAGTTTCTCCGCCGCCGCTTCCAATCCGATGCCACGAGCCATCACCAGCTTTTCCCTGGAGCCGGCGCCGCTCACCATCTCGACCCGGACTCCCAGCAGATCTGCGAGCAGGCGGATCACCTCGTCGTTGGCCCGCCCCGCCTCGGGCGGTGCCATCACCCGGACCTTGATCCGACCATCGTGGAGCCCCTTTATCTCCGAGCGCGAGGCTCGGGGCACGACCCACACCCTGACCAGCACCCCGTCGGGGTGGGCAGCGAGCGGCGAGCGATCCACCGGCCCACGCTACCGAAAAGCCCATCACCCCGATGCGCCCTACCATTCCGGCCTCCCATGTCATCCAACCGAAGCGACCCGCCGAGCCCCAGGACCGGTTTCACCCGAGTCGAGCCGAATGTCGACCTCCCGGCAATGGAGAAGGCGATCCTCGACCTGTGGCGCGAGACCAAGGCGTTCCGGGAATCGATCCTCCGTCGACCCGCCGACAACGAATACGTCTTCTACGACGGTCCCCCGTTCCCCACCGGCAGCCCCCACTACGGGAATCTCCTCGCCGGGGTGATCAAGGACATGGTGCCCCGGTACTGGACGATGCGGGGCTATCGCGTCGAAAGGCGCTTCGGTTGGGACACCCACGGCCTCCCCATCGAGATGGAGGTCGAGAAGCGCCTCGGTGTCTCCGGCCCGCGGGCCATCGCCGAGTACGGGGTCGATCGGTTCAACGAGGCCGCCCGGAGCGTGGTCCAGGCCAACACCGAGAACTGGGAGGTGCTCACCGAGCGGATCGTGTAGCGCAGGTCGTCCAGCCGGTGGCGCACTCCATCGATCCAGCCGAAGCAGAGTGCTTCGTCCACCGATTCTGGCCAGGTGATGCTCGGCTTCCCCGAGCCCCGCTTGTAG
>JBOGEU010000463.1:0-1000 GCA_050741995.1 Acidimicrobiia bacterium
GCTGTGCACGCGGTAACCAGGGCAGGCGTCACCACCGGCAGCCGGGTGCTGGTGAGTGGAGCGGGAAGCATCGGCTTCACCGTGTGTCAGGTTGCCCGTGCCTTTGGCGCCACGACGGTGGTGGCAGTCGACGTGAACGATGCACAGCTCGAGGCGGTGGCGCCCTGGGCAGATGCCACCATCAACGCCTCCTCCTCGAGCGTGGCAGAGGTCGCCGGGGGCGTGCGCTCGCTCGCAGGAGCAGAGCATGGCTTGGACTTCGCATTCGAGACGGCCGGGCAGGTGTCGAGTCTCGATCTAGCCGTCCGAGCTATCAGGCCCGGGGGAGTGGCGTTGCTGATGGGCATTTGCGATGGCCCGACCGCCATCGGTTTCGAAGACTATTTGGGCGAGTTCGTCCGGCGCGAGGTGAGCCTGACTACGACGTTCGGTTTCACCCGACGCGACTTCGTGGTGGGCAACGCCCTCTATCTCTCGGGGCGGCTAGACGTGGCCCCGTTGGCCGGGAAGACGGTGACACTCGAGGACGTTCCCGAGGTTCTCACCGAGATCGAACAGCACGGCACCGGCGGGAAACGGCACATCGTGGATGTGGCGATGAGCCCTCGCTGAACGGGGTTTCACTCAACCGGCCAACCACCCACCATCCACTGGGATGAACGCTCCGGTGATGTAGCTGGCGGAGTCTGATGCCAGGAACACTGCCACTTCGGCGATCTCCTCGGGCTCGGCCGGGCGGCCGAGGGGGATGCGCCTGATGAGAGCTGCTCTGCGCTCGGGATCGGCGAGGCTGGCTCCACTCATGGGCGTGTTGGTCACTCCGGGCCCGATCACATTGACACGGATCCCAAACGGAGCCAGATCAACGGCCAGCGCTCGACCCAGCATCAGCACGCCGCCCTTCGAGGTGCTGTACGCCGTCGAACCGGGAAATGCCATGTGTGAGTTGATCGAGCCGATGAGAACGATCGAACCCCCTTGCCCGCCATCGCGCATCGCC
>JBOGEU010000464.1:0-1121 GCA_050741995.1 Acidimicrobiia bacterium
CGAGCGACTCACCAGTGACCGGGACTTCGTCTACATCGAGCGCCAGGTGGAAGGAGTCCTCGCCGAGAAGATCCTCGACCAGGAGTTGACTGGCGTGTTCGCTCATCCCGAGCCCACCCGTGTCTACCCCGCAGGGCCGGTGGCATCACATGTGACCGGATTCGTCAACATCGACGGCGACGGCCAGGAGGGCCTCGAGCTGATGTACGACGAAGTGTTGCGAGGCACCCCTGGCTATGCCGAGTACGAGAAGGCCGGCCCCTACGTGATCCCCCAGGGCTACACCAACATCGTGCCCGCCATCCCCGGTCTCGACCTGACGACCACCGTCGACCTCCCACTTCAATACCAGGCACAACAGGCTTGTCTGGACACGGTGGAGCGGACCTCTGCGGACTCGTGCTGGGCGGTCGTGCTCGAGGTGGAGACCGGTGAGGTGCTCGCCATGGTGGGCGCCCCTGTCTTCGATCCCGCCACCCGTCAGACCCTCGACCCCACTTGTGAGGAGGCCGAGGACCCCGACCAATGCCGGTTGTTCTCGAACTTCGTGGTGCGCGGCATGTACGAGCCGGGCTCCACACAGAAGATGATCACCTTCGCCGCCGCGCTGGAGGAGGAGGAGGTGTCGGTCGGCTCCATCTTCGAGGACGTCGACGACGAGCTCGAGCTTCTCGAAGGAGCATGTCGATCCGGCGAGGACGACCTCCATGGCTGTTACGTCGATTTCGACGAGCACGAGACCGTTGACATGACCGTCGCCGACATCTTCACCAGATCGTCCAACGTCGGCACCATCAGGGTCGCCGAGACGCTGGGACAGGAACGGCTGGTCGACTACATCGAAGCCTTCGGGCTCGGCGAGGAGACGGGCATCGACTACACGGTGGAATCGCCCGGCCTGCTCCGCTTCGACGCTGGCTGTCAGACCTGTTGGGCGTCGGCCGCAATCGGCTACTCGGTTGCGGTCACGCCGCTGCAGATGGCGGCCGCATACGCCGCCATCGGCAATGACGGGGTGTGGACCACACCCCACATCGTCCGCTCCACGGTCGACGCCCAGGGGGAGACTGAGGTGGCTGGCATCGAGACTCATCAGGTAGTCAGCCCGGGGACCGCCCTGG
>JBOGEU010000465.1:0-1085 GCA_050741995.1 Acidimicrobiia bacterium
GTCTTGTTGCGGGTGTGCGTCACGATGACCACCGGCAGCCCGGTGTCGCGCAGGGTGGTGCCTTCGGTGCCCCCGCTGCGCTCGTAGAGCTCGACCTGCTCGCGCACCCACTCCCTGGGGCTGGGGATATAGTCTGGCATGTGATCTCCTCGAGAGGTTTCGTGTGGATCAGGGCGTTCGCGTGAGTATCTCGATGGCTCGCGGCGCGTCGGCTGGTTGCAGCCCATGGCCCGGATGCGTCAGGACGAGGCTGGTGCGGAGCTCTCCCATGTCCATGTGATCGTCGATGACCACATAGCCACTCACGGGATGTCTCGCGAGCCAGGCCGCGATCTCCTCCCCGCGCCCGGCGCCGGGAGCGCCGGTCGGAGTCTTGTCGACGACGCGGCCGGTGAACCCCTCCGCTTCCAGCATCGCCTGCAGATCGCCGACGGTCTTGCCATGCCGCCAGGTCGACGAGACCACGACCTCGGCTCGAGCGCTCGCGACGATCTCGTTCAATACCTCGATGCACGCCGGCTCGAGGTCCCCGTACCGGTCCCAGCGGCGGATCGGGGCCAGCACGCCGTCGATGTCGAGAAAGACCACCCGTCGCGTCACGTCTTCCGTTTTCACGCTCGAAGTGTACCCTTGTTGCGGCGAAGCCAGGTAACGCGTCGGGGAGGTCGACGGACACAGAACCGGCGCGCCTACGAGAGCAGAGAGGGACATACCGCCTCGGCATACATCTCCGGTGCCGTGGTCATCCCCTCGTGCGCCTGGCCGGGCAGCGGCTCGATGCGCACGTCGGGAAGGACCTCGGCCAGGGGCGTCGGTGACGTAGGAGACCCCGCCGAGCGAGGCAATGCGGTGCATCGGCTGACCTCCAATTGCTGGATGGCAAGAGCATGCCGTGAGGCGCGTCCCTCGGTCAACGGAGCGCGTGTGGCGGCCCTCCGGGTGAAGCCTCACCGCAGGAGGCCTTCCTGCCACTTCGGCGACTTGAAGGCTCCGTTCCCCTCCGTGGGGCTATGTGGCGGTAAACGCGAGAGAGGATTCAGGCGGAATCAATCTCCGGGGTGAAGTCTGGGCAGAAGGAGAGGGGG
>JBOGEU010000466.1:0-3240 GCA_050741995.1 Acidimicrobiia bacterium
GTGTAGGCGAGGGCGGCGGATCCGAGCACGATCGGCGAGCCGGAGTCGGGGTTCACCAACTCGAGCCAGGTGAGCCCGAAGAGCAGCAGGCCGGCCGGCCAGATCCCGACCCGCTCCGGCAGCCATAATCGCTCACCGGTCCCCACCCGGAGCACCCGGCCCAGTGCCCGCCAGGGATTGATGTCGGTGTACCAGTCGCCGGCGATCGCCCCCACGAACGGGACCACGAGCCAGAACACTACCCACACCAGCACCGGGGCGATCGTGGGCCGGCCCCCGACCATCTCCAGCCCGAGCAGCGGTGGCAACAGCTGGCCGATCACCAGGAGCAGACCGAGGACACCGAGAGCCGATAGCACCCCGCCCCTGGGGACCGAGAAGCGAGCCGCTTCGTGCCGCGGGCCGTCCTGGAGACGCGGCTCGGGCCAGAGAACGGCCAAGGCCACAAAGCTCACCACCAGCGCCACTCCCGCCCCTGTGATGAAGAAGGTGACGGGGACCGGCAGGTCGAGGCGCCCCCCGATCCCATGAGCCAGCGCCACCGACGGCACCCCGAGCAGGACGCCGGCCACCACACCGAGCCCCAGGATCACATTCCTGATGCCGGGATTCAGGGGCACCCGTCGTCCGCCACCGTGCTCGCCAGTCGCCACCTCAGGAAGCTGTCATCTCAGGATGTGACTTCGAGCTCGAAGAGGAGGGTATGGGTTGCTTCCAGCTCGACCTCGAAGATCCCGGGAGCGTGGGCTGTGAGCGATATCTCCAGCGGGACGCCGGCCTTGGCGTTGAAAGACACGTCGAAGCCGTGGACGTGGATCACCTCATCTGTGTCCGATAGGACCCAGATCGAGACTTCGTCGCCCACCGAGAAGCCGAAGCTCTCCGGGCCCACGACCTGGCCTCCTTCCCAGTAGACGTCGATCGGCTGACTCGTGGTGGTGGTGGCCGCAGTGGTCGTGGCCGGCGCCGCGACCTCGGTGGTCGTCGTCGTGGCCACCGTGGAGGTGGTCGAAGTGAGGTCGGTCGAGGTCACTCCGGCGGTTGTCGTCGTGGCGCTCTCGCCGGCGCACGCCGAGACGATCAGAAGGACGGCCAAGATGAGGACTGGTCGCATACGCACCGGCAGGACGGTAGATCTCCGCGACAGCAACCCAGACTCCGTCTTGGTCTTCCCTCCAGATGCGATGGCTGCGTCGAATCCCCGTCGATGAGGATGGTGATCGACCTGTCGGATCTATCCCCTTCGACCGCGATCAACAGCACCGGTCAATCGGGCCACGCCTTCCACCGACGCTACGACATGACCCACCCCTGGGCCACCGGTCGCCAGCACCCGATGCGATGGGACCGGGCTCAGATCGCCGCCGATGCCGCAAACACCCTCATCCTGACCCCAGTTTTTCCCCAGTAGGTTGGCATCCCACCGGCAAAGGCCGCCACGTGGGCAAGGAAACCTCTCCCTCGACGACATGTTTCAGCCGATGAATGCCGCTATCTCCTCGACCACGCGATCGGGATGAGTCCACGGCACCTCATGGCGAGCCCCGACGATCTCGACCACCGCCGGATCGCCGAGGGCGCCGGCCAATTGGTATTGCCATGCCGGCGGGACCAGTTGGTCACTGGTCGGGATGATCACGAGTGTCTCGCACTCGATCCGCCCCACCCACGATCGTGAGTCGAAACGGAGGAGCGCCAGGGTCGCCTGGGCACCGGCCTCGACGTCGCGACGATGGGTCTCCTCCCACAGCCAGCGGGCATGACGCTCTTCGACGGCGCCGGTCAACCGCAGATACACCGTGCGCACCTCGGGTGTGCCCAGCCCGGTGAGACGCTCCCAGGCCCGGGCCAGGATGGCACCGGCCTCACGTAGGGCGCGAATCGGCTGCGGATGATGGGTGAATGTGGCCACCAGGACGAGACGGTCCACCCGCCCCGGGTGGCGATGAGCCAGGGCTTGGGCGATGGTCCCCCCCATCGAGTAGCCGACCACCGAAACCTGGCCCACACCGAGCTGGTCGAGCACCCCCGCCGTGTCGTCCGCCAGGTCGTCGACTTCGAACCGATCACGGGCGAGCGGGGCCAGTCCGTGACTGCGATGGTCCACCATGATCACCCGATACTTCTCGGCCAGCGCAGGGCCGATGCGGTACCACTCTGCAATCGAGGAGCCGGCCAGCCCGTGGATCAGCAACACTGTCCTCCCTCCGGTGGGCCCCGCCTCTCTCACCACGAACTCCTGGTCCCCGACGAAGACCGTCCGCCCCGGAACCCGCAACGGGTGCTCCTGCGGTGGGCGGAATCGGGGGCTGATCACCGGGCCCAGCGCTCGCCAGAGCACTAAAAGGCCGAAGAGGCGTCTTGCGGTCTTCACAGCAGCTCCTCACCGGTCCGGGCAAAGCTCAGCTCGGCAACCGGCCGGCCACCGATCAGATGCTCGTCGATGACCCGATCCAGGCCCTCCACGGTGAGATTGGCGTACCAGGTCCCATCCGGGTAGACCACACAGATCGCCCCCTGCTCGCAAATGCGGAGACAATCCACCTTGCTTCTCAGGACCGACCCATCGCCAGGCTCGACCGGGGTGGCCTCGCTACCCGGGACGCCATACCAAGATGGCGGCGCCGAGGTCAGGCCCAACTCCTTCAACCGGCGCTTCAGATGACGCCAGAGCTGGTTGGTCACCTCTCTCGGGGCGCACTTGGGGGTCGTCTGATCGGCACAGAGGAAGATGTGTCGCTCCACCCAGGGGATCGACTCGGCGTCGGCGATGGCGGCCAGGCGCTCCTGTGCGTTCACGTCGGGTCGGCCGCCGGCTCGTGTCGCAGATCGGCCCCGGAGTGCCTGGTGAGGAGGAGTTCGCTCACCCGGCAGAAGATAGCCCCGGCGTGATCGTTGCCTGCAGCCTCCAGCTAGTGCTCTGGCCAGTGACGTTGGCGATGTTCAGGGCGAGCCAGGGGCGACGCCGGCAAGGACACAGGACGAAGGCGCACTGGCCGTTCGTCGAGGCCGAGGACGCAGCCGGCGGCGTCATCTGGCCGTCCTGAACGCGGCGAACGTTAGTGGTCGGGGCACCAGTTAGCCTTTCGACGAGACATGCCCGAGGAACACACATTTCTGACCCCGGCCGCCTTCGACAAGATGCGCCAGGAGTTGGAGCAGCTCAAGACCGAGGGCCGCAAGGAGATCGAAGAGCGGATCGCAGAGGCGCGCTCCCATGGCGACCTGCGCGAGAACGCC
>JBOGEU010000467.1:0-1032 GCA_050741995.1 Acidimicrobiia bacterium
GGGCCATGTCGCCCGGATGGAGTCAGGGAGACCCTTGAGCCCGTCGCAGCACACGATGAAGGTGTCCTGGATCCCGCGGTTGCGGAGCTCGGTGAGCACGCTCATCCAGAACTTGGCGCCTTCGCCGCCGGTGGGGCCGACCCAGCAGCCCAGCACGTCGCGTTCGCCGTCCATGTTCACGCCCATGGCCACATAGATGGGCCGGTTGGCGACCTGGCCGTCGCGGATCTTCACCACGATCGCGTCGATCAAGATCACCGGGTAGACACGATCGAGGGGCCGGTTCTGCCAGGCGACCATGTCCTCGAGCACCGCGTCGGTGATGCGGCTGATCGTGTCCCGGGAGATGTCGGTCCCGTAGATCTCCGCCAGGTGCGCCTGGATGTCCCCGGTGGTCATGCCCTTGGCGTAGAGCGAGATGACGTTGCCGGCCAGGCCGTCCAGGCGGCGTTCGCCCTTGCGGACCGTGACCGGGTCGAAGGTGCCGTTGCGGTCCCGGGGCACCCGCAGGTCGACCTTGCCGATCTCGGTCGTGACCGTCTTCGGGTAGGTGCCGTTGCGGCTATTGCCCGACCCCCGGCCCTCGATGGCGTGGGGCTCGTAGCCGACATGGTCGGTCATCTCGACCTCGAGCCCGGTCTGAAGAACCTGGCGCACCAACGCTGTCAACAAGCCGTTGTCACCGGTGAGCTCGACGCCCTCGGACCGGGCCCGGTCGACGAGCTCGGCGGCCCAGTCCCGCATCGCCGGCTCGTCCCCCACCAACGCAACGCTACGCCGACCCAAGGAGGCCGCCCCGCTGATCGTTGACGTCGGCGACGCCGGAGCACTGGAACAAGAACCTGTAGAAGAAGTGGAAGTCATCAGTCGTGATCCTCTCCAGCCCGCGACGCTCGGTCGCGGACCCTCAGATCACGCCCGGTTACACACTCCGTCGGACAGTCCCCCGGTCCGCCACTTCCGTTCGCCGCGTAAGGTCCCGGCGCATGACGGATGGGTTCGAGGCGAGCGAGTTCGCGCGTGAGTTCCAGC
>JBOGEU010000468.1:0-2147 GCA_050741995.1 Acidimicrobiia bacterium
TGTCCCCGAAGGCGTGGAGGGTGTCCCCTACCCGGGCCACCGCCACTCGGTGGCCCGCTATCTCGTATGCCCGCATCTGGCCCTCCTCGACCTCGTCGGCTCTTCCGATCGTGACGAACCCGCTCATGATCCGCTCCCTTCCTAACTCGGTACGGTCAGCCTGCCTTCCGGTGTAGCTTCGCTGAGTCCCCCCCCCCGTGCAGGGGCCTCGTCGACTGGTCCCTCCTTGAGCCTGGGCGCCTGCCCGGACCGAATGCCAGTGATACTGCACCTTGGCCACGGCGCCCCTCATCAAGCTGAGCGGAGTCGGACGCAGCAGTAGCCGTCCTCTGGGGCGAGCACCGCTTCCACCTCAGATCCGGCGCCTTCCACCATCCCCTCCACGAGGGCCAGGTTGAGTTGGCAGGTGGTTGACGGCCATTCATCCCCCCTTGACAGCCGTGTCTCTCTGTGGTACGGGTATCTTTTAGGCACTAATACTCCACTAAATACATTGATAAGAGGCATGGTGGGGGACCTGGATGGCCCAAGCGGCCAGGAGGTTTACCATGCGCAGATCGATAACCAGGGTCATTCTTTCGCTTGCTGTGCTCGGCGGATCGATATCCCTCGGGGCCGCCACGCCGGTCGTGAACGCAGGGGACGCGGTCACCTCCCATAGATCCCATGCACACGGGCCCAGCCCGATCGGACCCCAGGTCCCGATCGGCCTCACGGAGGTCGCGACCGGCCTCGTGTCGCCGGTCCAGCTCGTGCAGGCACCGGGCACGGAGGGTCTGCGGTTCATCATCGATCAGGTGGGAGTCATCTGGGGCCTCGACGAGGTCGGTGATCTGATGGACCGTCCATTCCTCGACATCAGCGACAAGATCACGCCCCTGAGCCCAGACTACGACGAGCGCGGATTGTTGGGGCTCGCGTTTCACCCCGACTACGCGCACAACGGACGCTTCTTCGTCTTCTACAACGCGCCGTTGCGCGCCGGCGGACCCGCCGGCTTCGACAACACGGTGACGATCGCGGAGTACCTAACGGACGGAGGCCCACAACCTCAAGCAGACCCGACGTCCGAGCGGATCATCCTCCAGGTGGACCATCCGCAGGTCAACCATAACGGCGGCACACTCGCCTTCGGGCCAGACGGCTACCTGTACATATCGATAGGTGACGGGGGCGGCGCGAACGACGACGAGTTCGGCCACGTCGAGGACTGGTACGCGCAGAATGCGGGCGGCAATGGCCAGGACATCACCGATAATCTCCTTGGCAACATCCTCCGCATCGACGTGAACCACGGTTCGCCATACGGGATCCCGGCTGACAATCCCTTCGTCGGGCGGGAAGGCCTCGACGAGATCTGGGCCTACGGGTTGCGCAATCCCTACAGGTTCTCGTTCGACATGGCTGGTGACCATGCGCTCCTGTCGATGGACGCCGGGCAGGAGCTGTGGGAAGAAGTGAGCGTGGTCGTCAATGGCGGCAACTATGGATGGAACGTGAAGGAAGGCACGCACTGTTTCGACACCGACAACCCGAACGCGTCGTTGCCGAGGTGCCCGAACAGGGATCCAATGACCGGCGAACGCCTGCGTGACCCGGTGATCGAGTTCGCCAACGCCGGACAGACGGCCGGCCTTGCCTACACCGTCGTCGGCGGAAACGTGTATCGAGGTTCCGCCATGCCGGAGTTCGCCGGGGCGTACATCTATGGCGGTGCCACCGCCTCGCTGATCGCGCCGGAGGGGCGTCTCTTCGTGTCCACGCCGCAAAAGAAGGGGCTCTGGACGCTCCAGGAATTGCTCATCAATGGCACCGACCGCCTCACGTACTTCGTCAAGGGCTTTGGCCAGGACCGCGATGGCGAGGTCTACGTCATGGCATCGAAGATCCTTGGGCCGAGCGGCAACACGGGAACAGTCTTCAAGTTCGTCCCTCCGGACGAGTCTTAGCTCGGATGCCTGGTGGCCGAGCCCGACTGGCTCGGCCACCACCGCCCACGGGCCGGCGAGGGGGCAGCTGAAGCCCCACCTCGGCTGATAGCCGACTGGACCGGTGAGCTCACCGACCCGGCTGCGCTCGCAGCGACACTGTCCGCGGAGCCAGGCGTGATCGAGCACGGGCTCTTTCCCGGGTCGATGGTGAGTGAC
>JBOGEU010000469.1:0-12165 GCA_050741995.1 Acidimicrobiia bacterium
GTAATGGGCATGCACGTCCCAGACGGGAAGTCTTCGATCGCCATCGGCTGCGGTCATGGAAAAGTCACTCTACGAGGCGAACGGGCGGGGCCTCCACCCGCACCAACCGAGGCCCATCCCGATCAGAAGTCGTTGGCCGCCTCGACGAAGTCGTCGACGATGATCGTGTCGAGGTCGGTGCCGTCGGGAAGTTGGACGGCGATGATGTCGAAGAAGTATTCCCAGGACTCGACCGATTGACTGTGGAAGAGCTCGCCCTCTGGTGGTGCCCAGAGATCGAGGACCCTGGTGAAGATCGCCTCACCGGTCTCGTCCGTGAACTGATCGGGGGACGCCTCCTTCAAGATCTCGAGCGTCTCATCGGGGTTGGTCTGCCCGTACTCGGCGCCCCGCGCCACCGCCCGCAGGAAGCCTTCGACTGCCTCAGGGCTGGCGTCGATGTACTCCTGGGTGGTGATCAGGGGCAGGGCGGGGACCCCACTCAGGTCGCCAGGGTCCAATGTCCTCAGGTCGAGTCCCTGGACCTCGACGGCGACGATGTCGTTGATCGAGCCTCCATAGGCGTCGACTGCGGCTTCGTCGATGGCCTGGACCGCCAGGGCGGTGCCGGTTCCGATCGGCACCAGCTCCACGTCGCTGTCGGGATCGAGACCTGCCGAAGCGACGATGCCTCGAACCACCGGGACTTCTCCACCGGAGAGCTCGGAGATGCCGATCCGCTTCCCGGCCAGGTCTTCCGGTGTCTGGATGTCGCTGTCTTCGGGGACCGTGAGCAGAAAGACGCTCCCGTAGTTGGTGTTCCCGATGGCGCGGACATTGTCATGACCCTCTTCGAGAGCCTCGGCCACGGTCCCGGTCCCGACCGATCCGATCTGGCCGTTGCCGGCGAGAAGCTGCTGGATGACAGTTCCGCTCCCATCGACGAACTCCAGGCTCACCTCCAGGCCTTCCTCGTTGAAATAGCCCTGGGCGTCGGCAACGCGAAAGCCGTACATGTTGGGGGAGTCAACCGGGAGGAGCACCGTCAACTCCTCGGACACCGCAGGGGCCGTCGCCTCGCTTCCACCAACGGAGGCGGTCGTGGAGCTCCCTGCATCGGTCCCGCACGCGGCGACCAGGAGGGCGAGAACCGTGCTCGGGACAAGTGCGCTCTTGCGAATCATGTTCCTCCTCTAAGTGGCGAGACGCTATCACAGGCGTCCGCATCCTGTCCACCTATCGGAAAGACGATTTCACCTACCGGCACGCCTCCCCTGGTTAGGCTGCCGGCGGATGAAGGCAACGACCCCTCAGATCATCGATATCCACTCTCACTACGTGCCCCGAGCTCTCATGCTCCACGTTGCAGACCGGCCAGTGGGCGGAGTGGCCGCCGTCACCACAGGCCCGAACCAGTTCCACTTCGAGTTTCCCGGCTCGCAAGCGACGCGCGCTCTCCCTGCCAAGCTGATCGACATCGAGGATCGCGGGGCGTGGATGACCGACCAGGGCATCGAGATGCAGGTCCTCACCACATGGGCCGACATCTTTGGATACGGGTTGGAGGAAAGAGCGGGCATCGAGTGGAGCCGAGCCCTCAATGACACCCTCTTGGGAGCGATCTCAGGAGACGATCGATACCGGGCGCTGGCGACCCTGCCCATGCAGAGCGTCGACGGAGCCACCGATGTGATGGACGAGGCACTGAGGAACGGGTTCGCCGGTGTGACCATTGGAGCCCAGATCGACGGTGACGAGCTCGACCACGAGCGTTTCGACCCTTTTTGGCAGGCGGCCTCCGATTTCAAGGCGGCGGTCCTGATCCACCCCGCCTACCTCCCGGGACAAGTCCGAACCGCCGCCTACGGCCTGACCAATGCCGTCGGGCGAGGGATGGACACGACCATCGCCGGTGCCAGGCTGCTCGGTGCCGGAATCCCCGAACGCTATCCCGATGCCCGGATCATCTTGAGTCACGGTGGCGGGGCGCTCCCCTATCTGATGGGACGGCTGATCAGGAACCGGGAGATAATGCCCGAGCTTCCCGACCCGAACCTGGGTTTTGCCAGGCTCCTGTTCGACACAGTCGTCTTCGAGCCGGATACTCTTCGATTTCTGATCGGGAGAGCATCACCGGGGGCGGTTCTCCTTGGCTCCGACTACCCGTTCCCGATCGGTGACCCCCAGCCGCTCCGGGTGGTGGCCGAAGCAGGGATCGGCGAGTCGGCGCGGGACTCGGTGCTGGGGGCGTCTGCGATCGCGGCTCTGGGGGGCCGGATATGAGGGGCACGCATCGTCAACCTGCCGCACCGAATGCCGGTAGCTGAAACTTGTATTCCGGTAGGTGGACAGAAAACCGCGGCGTGTGATAGCGTCGTGATACTCACCTACGAGGAGAAGGAGAGAGTAAATGAGAGCGCAAGACCGGCGGCCCAGTCATCGGCTCATCGGCGCCATCTGGGTGACGCTGGCCCTGTTGGTGGCAGCCTGCGGTGGAGATGGGGCAACCGACACCACCCCCGTGTCGGGGACGGCGGGACCGGAGACGACGACGTCGGATGCACTGGTGCCGATCGACGTGATGTTCCCGGTCAACTCGCCGATTCTCTTCGGTTATCGGGTCGCGCAAGAGGCCGGTTATTACGCGGACGAAGGCCTCGAGGTGAGCATGGAGTTTCTCGATGGCGGCGGTGCCGTCGTATCCCAGCTCGTAGCCGGCAACGGTGACATCGCGAACATCCCGGTCGGACCCGTCGTCGAGGCCATCGAAGAAGGTCACACCGAGCTCCGGGCAGTCTGGAACCAGGTCTATGGGAGCATCTTCTACATGGCCGCCCCCAAGGGCAGCGGCATCACGACACCCGAAGACCTTGCCGGAAAGAAGGTCGGCGTCAGTGACCTCTCAGGTGGGGAGGTCCCGATCGTGAGGGGGATCATAGAGACGGCCGGGTTGTCCGAGCAGGACGTGGAGCTGATCCCGATCGGGGAGGGAACGGCCCTTGCGGTCAATGCGATCGAAACCGGGCAGGTGGATGTTTTCGGTGGCTCGATCAATGACATCATCGCCCTCGAGGTCCAGGGTCTCGAATTCGACTACATCCTGCCCGATGCGCTCCTGGAGTTGCCGGCGAGTGGGATCGTGGTCAGACAGGAGATGGTCGACGAGCATCCAGAAGTCATCGAAGGATTCCTGCGCGCGATTGCGAAGGGGTTCTACTGGGCCCAGGTCAACCCGGAAGCCACGCTGGCCCTCATCATGAACGTGACGCCCGAGCAGTTCACGGATGAGACAGGTGAGCGCATCTTCCGGGCCACGATTCCGTTGAACTGGGCCCCCGAGGGGACACAGATGGGATTCCAGAGCCCGGAGACGTGGGCGGCATATTTCGACTTCATCGGAGCGGAACAGCCCGAGGTCGATTTGTCGACGATCGTCACCGACCAGTTCCTCGATGCGGGGAACGACTTCGACCAGGCTGCGGTCGAGGAAGATGCGAACAGCTATGCCCCCTAGGTCCTATCGAAGCATGCGCATCTTGCGCTCGGGCGCCCACTGACGTCGTCGCAGTGGCGAGGAGTGGTCATCATCCATCGAGTGCTCTGCTTCGGCGCCGGCGAATGCGCGGCACGACAACGGACCTCGAACCCGGATCGTGACCATGCAGAGTGAGATCGGGCGCTGGTCCCGACTGGTGTCCATCGAGACCGCCGGCGGCGTCAGCCTCGACGGCCTGTTGACCGAGCCCCCGAATGCCCGGGCGGCGACCGTGCTGATCCATGGCAAGGGCGGAAACTTCTACACCGGGCCGGGCCGCTTCATTCCCGAGCGCTCACGACTCACCGACGTCTGCCACCTGTCGATCAACATGCGGTGTCACGATCTGGGATACACGAGGCCCGAAGTTCCGATCTCATTGCACGGGCCCACTCCCGGGGGAGCCGATCGACCTCTGGACGTGGCGGGGGGAATGTGGGAGCTGGTCTCGGACGGTCACGAGGATCTGAGGGCGGCAGTCACCTACCTTCGTGATCGAGGACACGACAAGGTGTTCCTCATCGGTCACTCATCAGGTGCCTTCTACGCGACGGACTACGGCTCGCGGGACCCCGATCTTGCCGGACGGCTTTTGCTGTCACCCCTTATCAGCAACAAGGCGCCCCTGAGATCGTGGTTTCCCGGAGAGGGGGACCTGACCGGTGCCGTCGAAACAGCCCGCGTGATGACGGCGTCGGGGAACGGGCATCGCTTGATCACCCTGCCCACCTGGTACTACGGCATCAGCGCTGCCTCATTCCTCGAGCGCCTGGATGAGGCGGATGACATGTGGATGAAGGCAATCTCGTCCTCGAAGGGGCCACTTCTCATGATCTGGGGAGGCGCCGAGTCACGTCACGCCCAATGGGCGGAGTTGTGGGACCAATTGGCGGTGCCGGACAAGGAGCACCATGTGATCGATGGTGCCGAGCACTTCTATCTTGGCTTCGAGGACCAGGTCTCCGAGATCATCGACCAGTTCTTGGATCATCACTGACAATGAGAAAGGGACCTGACACGGTGTGCTCCACATCCCGACTGGAGGGAGCGTGACATATCCTCGCTCCGAGCTGGACCGCGGCATGCGAATCGATTGGGACGTGCCCGTGGCAATGGACGACGGCGTGGTGCTGCGAGCCGATGTCTTTCGACCCGACGACAACGGCCGGCATGCAGTCATTCTCTCGTACGGGCCCTACGCAAAGTGGCTTCACTTTGCGGATGGCTCACCCCATCAATGGGAACGGATGAGCACCGAGCACCCTGATACGGTCCGGGGCTCGAGCAACACATATCAGGCCTGGGAGCTCGTCGACCCTGAGAAGTGGGTCCCGGACGGCTATGTCTGCGTCCGGTTCGACTCGCGAGGGGCCGGACGGTCCCCCGGATATCTCGACCCTTGGTCGCCACGCGAGACGCAAGACCTCTATCAGGCGATCGAGTGGGCCGGGACCCAAGATTGGAGCAATGGCCGGGTCGGCCTGAATGGGATCTCGTACTACGCGATGAACCAGTGGCAGGTCGCCGCGCTCCAGCCCCCGCATCTCGCCGCCATGTGTGCCTGGGAGGGCGCTTCCGACCTATATCGCGAGCTCGGGTATCACGGTGGGGTCCTGTGCACATTCGCAGACCTCTGGTACCAGGGCCGCGTCGTGGACCGGCAACACGGGCTCGGTCGGCGGGGCCAACGCAGTCGAATGACGGGTGAATGGATCGCCGGGCCCGACACGTTCGGCGACGAGGCCCTCCAGGTCGAGCGAACCGACCTCGGTCAGGATCTGAGGGACCACCCGTTGATCGACGACTACTGGCGGGACAGGATCGCCGATCTGTCCAAGATCGAGACTCCGGTTCTCTCGGCCGGGAACTGGGGTGGAGCCGGTCTTCATCTGCGAGGGAACATCGAGGGTTTCGTGCGCTCCGGATCCGAGCAGAAATGGCTGGAGTTGCATGGCCTCGAGCACTGGACGCATTTCTACACGGACTATGGGGTCGCGCTGCAAAAGCGGTTCTTCGGCCACTTCCTCAAAGACGAGGACAACGGTTGGCAGGATCAACCACCGGTCCTCCTCCACGTGCGCCGTCCCGGGAACGACTTCGAAGCGCGGTCCGAGCAGAGTTGGCCATTGGCCAGAACCGACTGGACCAGGCTGTACCTGGATCCAGCCGGGCTGACGCTGACACGTTCGGAGCCGGAGCGTTCGGCTGAGGTCGGTTACGACCCATTCGCCGAAGGTCTCACCTTCCTCGGAGAGCCACTCACCGATGAGACCGAGATCACCGGTCCCATCGCATGCAAGCTGTTCGTATCATCTGAAGCGGAAGACGCCGACATATTCCTGGTTTTGCGTGTGTTCACACCCGATCTCAGCGAAGTGACGTTCACCGGGGCCAACGAGCCCAACACACCTGTGGCCCACGGTTGGCTGAGAGCATCGCACAGAGAGCTGGATTCCACACTCAGCGAGTCCTATCGGCCCTTTCACACGCACACCTCTCGACAGCCCCTTGTCCCGGGCGAGATCTACGAACTGGACATAGAGATCTGGCCCACGTCCATCATCATCCCGGCCGGCTATCGCATTGGCCTCTCTGTTCGCGGGATCGACTACGTATCGCAGGGGGCGAAGCCTCAACCGGTGGCCCAGCCCGGGCGCGCCGCCACCTCGGGAGTCACCTTCACCGGCGTCGGGCCCTTCAGGCACAATGACGCAGTCGATCGCAACCCGGCCACGATCGGGGGAAGAGTCACAGTCCACGTGGGGGCTGACCAACCGGCACACCTGCTGTTGCCGATCATCCCGCAGGAAGAGGAGCAATGATCGAATGCCTTACGAGATCGTTTGAACCGCAAAGCCCATAGGATCGACGAATGACAGCGCTCATCGAGGCTACGAACGTCCGAAAGGTCTTCGGCGGAGCCCGGGGAACGGTGGTGGCCCTCGACGGTGTCTCGCTGACCATCGCCCGCGGCGAGATAATCGCGCTCCTCGGACCGAGCGGCTGCGGCAAGAGCACGCTGCTCGACATACTCGCCGGCCTCGTCGCGCCATCCGGGGGTGACGTCCGGGTCAGCGACGAGTCGCCTCACCCACGCCGGGAAGTCGGCTTGATGTTCCAGAAGCCCCTGCTCTTCCCATGGCGAACCGTGATCGAGAACATCCTGCTGCCGGCGGACATTCTGCACCTCGACCGGGAGCAGGCCCGTCACCGGGCTTTCGAGCTCCTCGATCTGGTGGGCCTGGCCGGCTGGGACCGACACTATCCAGCCGAGTTGTCCGGCGGAATGCAACAACGGGTGGCCCTGGCCCGGGTCCTGTTGCCCGATCCCGACGTGCTCCTCCTGGACGAGCCATTTGGCGCCCTCGACGAGATGACCCGGGAAGCCATGGATCTCGAGTTGGCCCGGATCGCGGCGCTGACAGAGAAGACCGTGGTCTTCGTCACGCACAACGTTTACGAGGCCGTGCTGATATCGGACCGAATATGGGTCATGACACCACGGCCGGGTCGCGTGACCGGCGTGGTCGACGTGTCGGTCGAGCGCCCCCGATCCGCTGCCGTGTTGAACACGGACATCTTCGCAAAGAATGTCCAACAGGTTCGAGAGCTGATCGGCTCGGTCAATTGATGGAGGACGCGGTGAAAGCCGAGACAAGGACCATCGACGGAGGTGTCCCGCTCGGGGAGAGAGCCGAAGAAGAAGTCGGCACCAGACCGCACAGGGACAGATGGCGGGGGGCGTTGGGTGCGGTAGCCCTCGCCTTCGTCATCTTCGGCGTGTGGCAGATGGCGGTGTCCAACGCCTGGGTCAGCGACATAATCCTGCCCAGGCCGGGCGATGTCGTCTCTGCATTCCGGGAGACGGTCACATCGGGTTTCTTCTACGAGCACCTTTGGATAACTGCCCAAGAAGTGTTGATCGGATTTGTGGCCGGGGTGGTCGTCGGCTTCTCGCTCGGCGCACTGTTGGGGAGCTCACGACTCGCCCGTGACGTGGCCTATCCCTACGTAGTCGCCTTCCAGGGTCTGCCCAAGATCGTCCTCGCCCCAATATTCATCACGGCTTTCGGTTTCGGAATGACGTCGAAGGTGGTGATGGCCGCGGTGATCTCCTTCTTCCCACTCCTCGTGAACACAGAGGCCGGGATCGCCACAGTGGATCGCGACGCAATGAAGTTGATGCGCTCCCTGAACGCATCGAAGCGTGACATCTTCGTGCGGCTCGCTCTCCCCCACAGCATGCCGCTGATCTTTGCCGGGCTCAAGACCGCCCTGACGTTCGCCCTCGTCGGTGCGATCGTCGGTGAGTTCGTGGGGGCAGGGAGTGGCCTCGGCTATCTGCTCGAGTCGTTTGCCTACCAGCTTCAGGTCCCCCGAGTGTGGGCCGTGACCGCGGTCCTCGCTCTCATGGGCGTGATCCTGTTCCTCGCCGTGGAGTATCTGGACCGAAAGGTGGTCTTTTGGAGATCGAACGGGCCTGACACAGGATCGACGTTGTGACCACGTCACGTCACCCGGATGCGAAGTCACTTGCCGAAAAGGTGCGACCCGAGCAGGCGGCCGTGCTGGTGGTCGATTATCAGAACGATTTCGTCGCCAGCGGGGGTGCCTTCGACAAGGTCGGGATGTTCTCGGACAAGCTCGCATACCTCCACGACAGAATCATCGAGACAATCGATGCCGCCCGCCGCGTCGGGGCGCGGGTCGTGTTCCTGAGATGCGAATACAACACTCCCGACAACCGATACCTGTCGGAGGTCTTCCTCGACCAGACGCGTAGGAATTTCAAAGGGCTGTACCACGAAGTGCCGGTCTGCGTTCCGGACAGTTGGGGCTCGGAGTTCTACGGCGATGCGAAGCCCATCGAAGGTGACATCGTGATCACAAAACATCGGTTCGGTGGCTTCTCGGGCACGAACCTCGATCAGATCCTGCGCACCAACGCGATTCGCACTCTCATCTACACCGGCGTGGTGACCCACGTCTGCGTGGAATCGACGGTGCGTGAGGCATTCTTCCGCGACTACTACAACATCGTTCTCTCCGATGTCGTCGGGGGATACAACGACCTGTTCCATGAGACGTCGCTGAAGGTCATCGACTGGGGCTTTGGGGAAGTGATCGACCTCGCTGCCCTGAATGAGGCCTGGAGCCGGCAACCCCGATGATGGCCGCCAAGGGCGGCCTCACTCCTCGGCGGTGAGACGCAAGGCGTCGAGGACCCGAGGGACCATGCAGTAGAACCCGATGGTCAGGATCAGCTCGACCCGCTCCCCGGGGTCGAAATGCTGCTCCACCCCCTCGAGGGCGTCATCAGAGACGCTCCCGGCGATCATCTCCTCGCAGAGCCTGAGCGCTGATCGGCTGCGCTGGTCGAAAAGGGGGGAGGTCTCCCATTGGGAGAGGGATTCCATCTGATCGCCGGGGACCCCCTCGGCTTCAGCCATCGTCACGTGGTCCGACCAGATGTACGACGAGCCGTGCAGCTGCGCGGAGCGAAGGACGAGCAGCTCGCGCAGGGCACGGGGCAGCATGGCCTTCTGCCTCAGGCCCCAGGCGAAGTCGATCCAGGCCGCGAGCATGTCTGGCTGATTGGCCAGGGCCCGATACAAGTCCGAAGGCGGGGCCCCCACCGCATCGAGCTTGGCCGTCGACCGGGACCCCACCGGCCTCAGAGGCACCGACGGGCTCACTCCTCGATCGCCTCACTGATGGCGCCGAGCAAGGCGACCATCGCCTCGTTCAGCGGTGTGGGTATGCCGTGACGCTTGCCGGCGCGCACCACGGCGCCGTTGAGTGCGTCGTATTCGAGGGCCCGACCCGCCAATCGGTCGTACAGCATCGAGCTGCCCACATTGTCGGGGAGTCCGGCCATCCGCTCGACTTCGGAGTCTGCCAGCGACTGGGAGAGCACCACGCCCTCCGCCCCGGCCACGGCGATGCACTCCAGCATCAGCGCCCTGGCCAGCGCGGCCACATCGGGCCGCCGAAATACCGGGAATCTCTGCTGGGAGAGAGCCGGGATCGCATTGGCCGCCACGTTGGTCACCAACTTGCTCCATGCCTGGGTCTCGAAGTCCGGCACCGGATGGATCTCGGCGTCGCTGCCGACGAACACATCCACCAATCGGTGTCCTTCGATGCCATCGGGAACATAGAGGTATCCGTATGTGTGATGCCTGATGTGCCCCGGTGACAACGCCTCACCGCCGAAACGAACGACAGCGGGCAGGACCGTGGCCGGCCCGGCCAGAGGGCCCACCCGCTGCAGGTGCTCGACACCGTTCTGGAGGACGACGACCACCGTCTCAGGACCGCAGAGCCTGTCGAGCCAGGGCACAGCCGATCGGCTCTGGTGTGCCTTGGTCGCCAGCAGCACCCAGTCGTGGGGGGCGACTCCTCCTGGATCGGTGTGTATCGGCGCCTCCACGGTGAGGACCTCGCCCTTCGTCTCCACCACCAACCGGTCGAAAGGGGCGCGAGCACAGAGGCTGAGGTCGTTGCCGGCCCGCCACGCCTGGGCGGCGAAATAGCCGCCCACGGCGCCCAGGCCGACTACGGCGACCGACGTGGCCCGTTCACCCACCGAGCTCCTCGCCAAAGATCACATTGCGGGACTCGAGCAGACCCCATACCCCGTTGCGTATGTGCCGGTCGAAATGTGGGCTGTTCTTGTGGGCCTCGAAGTCCACTTCCGAGGTGTAACGCTCGACGAGCAGGAACGTGCGTCCGTCGTCCTTCGACCGGAACGCCTGGTAATTCTCACATCCCGGCTCGGCCCGGGTGGGGACGAGCATCGAGTCGAGATGTGACTCGACCTCGCTCTCGTTGCCGGGGGCGGCCTGGTAGATGGCGGCGAGATTGAATGACATGTCTTGTCTCCTATTTGATTGCGACCGGGTTGATCGGCGAGCCGACGGCCCGTGTGATCGGAAGCGGTGGCGCCGAGAACAAGAAGCTGTACACCCCGTCGGCGGCACAGTCGTCGGCCAGAGCCTCGAGGTCGAAGATCTCGCCCAGGGTGAGGCCCATGTGCACGATCAGGATGATGTGCATCGGCATGCTCACATCCAGGGTCTCGGTAGGAAGCACCTCCGCCCCCCAGGTGTCGGTGGCCACGGCCGCCGCATCCTTGGCGTGTATCCACTCGGCGCTGGACAGCCCGAGGCCGGGGGCCCGCGCCGAGTAGCCGCCGGCGTAGTCGCCCCAGTCGCCCTCGGCCTTGACCTGGCCCATCTGACCGGTGCGGACCAACACGATGTCTCCCGGGAGCACCTCTACCCTCTGGGCGACGGCGCAAGCCTCGAGGTCCTCGCCGTCGATCACCTCTCCGCCCTCCAACCACGGCTTGTCCTTCCAGCGGGCGATGTCGAGCAGGACACCCCGCCCGATCAGCTTCTCTCGGGCCTGGGCGATGTCGTTCTTGAGCGCACCGAGGCTGCTCACCTCCGTGGCCTCGTACCCGTTGTAGATCTTTCCCTCGAAGACCATGTGGCTCAGGGCGTCCCACTGGGTGCCTGCCTGCAGGGGCAGGATGAGCAGGTCGTCGGTGCCGCGGACGTAACCGTCGAACCCGCCGTAGAAGTCACGCACCGTGGTCCCGGTGACGGCGTCGTTCCCGTCACGCATCATGACGTGGATCGGGTTGAAGCGACCCCATCCCCCACGCTGGGGCCCTTTGTCGTCGAAGGGGACCGCCATCGATATCAGGTCGCCCCGTCGCACTTCCTTTGCGGCAGCGGCCACGCGCTCGCTGGTGAGGTGATTGAGAGTCCCCAATTGGTCGTCGGGGCCCCACCTCCCCCAGTTGGAGACCTTGTCGGCGATCCGTCGCACGTCATCGATGTTGGGTGTGGCATTCGTCGCTGGCATCTCGTCCTCTCGTCCGCCGGCGGCAAAACCATACAAGACGAAGGAGGGTCGTCCCACAGGTCAGAACAGTTGTGCCGGAGAGTAGAACGGGAGTGGGGCGATCAGCGATCCATCAGCGCCTTGCGTTGCGCACCGTCGATCAGAATGTGGGCCCCGTTGACGAAGCCGGCGCGGTCCGAGGCGAGAAACACCACCAGGTTGGCGATCTCCTCCGCCTCGGCGATGCGACCCAGCGGAATGCTCGAGACCGCGAAGTCGTGGGCTTCTTGCTGGGTGATGCCCATGTCGCGGGCCATCGCCTTCTCCAGGCCGTCCCAGCGTTGGGTGTTGACCGGGCCCGGGTTGACCGTGTTCACCCGGATCCCGTAGGGGGCGTATTGCTCCGCCATCGAGGAGGCGACGTTGATCCCGGCTGCATTGGCGGCGCCTGCCGTGGTCTCCCAATACGTCGGCTTGAGACCGTCGTTGCCAACGACCAGCACGATCGACCCCGAGCCTCTTTGCCGCATGTGGGGGAGCACGGCCCGCATCGCCCTGACGTAGCCCATGAACTTGAGATTGAGCGAGGAGTGCCACTCCTCTTCGGTGAGGTTCTCGATCAGCCCGCCAGGGGAGCTCCCGGCGCAGGTCACGAGGATGTCGATGTGGCCCAGGCTCTCCAACGCCTGAGCCGCCACCCGGTCGACGTCGTCCTGGACTCCCATGTCGCCGGAATAGCCGACGACCTTCACATCGACCGTCTCCTCGAGCTCCGAGACCGCTTCCTCCAGTGTCGA
>JBOGEU010000470.1:0-7373 GCA_050741995.1 Acidimicrobiia bacterium
TCTCGTCATCGGTCCCCCGGTCCCTCCCGGTGAGATGGTGGACGACCATGTGCTTGAGGTGAAAGTCGCCGACATCCACCTGATCGGGGTCGCCGTGGGAGACGGCGAGTGTCTTCGACACCGTCCAAGGGCCGATGCCGGGCACCCCGCGCAACACGTCGGATGCCTCGGACGATGCGACATCCCGCAATCCGTCGACGATCAGGGGCATTGCCGAGACTCGTCTCAGGACGTCTGCCCTTCGCTTCTCGAGGTGGATCTCGTGAAAGACCCAGTAGGGCGTCTCGGCGATGCGCACCGGGTCAGGTGGCAGGCTTAGCCCCTGGTGAGGCCCTGGCGCCGGGTCACCGAATTTGGCCCTGAGGCCGCGCATGGCGGCATGGGCCTCGTGACCGGTGACCTTCTGCTCGACGATGCCGCGCACCACGGCGTCGAGCACCAGGTCGGTCCTCCCGAAACGCCAGCCCGGGTGTCGTCGGTGGAGCTCTCCGACCAAGGGGTGGCCGGTTTGAAATTCCCACGGCTCATCGTGGAGACCGGCGATCGACTCGAGCCGGGCCAACAGCCATCGACCGCCGTCTCCCCAGGCATCGCCGATCAATTCCTCACGGGTGCGCCGGATGCGAATCGAGCCGCTCCCATCCGGTGTCCTGGCGGTGAGCCACCAGCCATCGGAGGCGAAGACGCCGTGCAGTGGCCGCAAGGTGGCCCTGAGATCGAGCGGCCCCTCTATCGGCAGCGAGCGAGCGACCGTTTGCATGTGCTCATGATGGCCCGCCGGCTCACCAGCGGTCGTGGTGCACGATCTCTTCGAACGGCTTGCGGGCCGGGTTCTTGATCGGCTTCAGCGGGTGATCGGGCGGATGACCGAGCCCCAGGAGCCAGGTGAGGCGACGGTCGCCGGGAAGCCCGAGGACCTGCGCTGCCAGGTCGTGGTCGTGCACCGACGCAGTCCTGCTCCCGATCCCGAGGTCGGCCGCGGCGATCATCGTCGACATCGCCGCCTGTCCCAGGTCGTAGTTGATCGATGCCGTCATCCTCAGGTCGTCACTGACCGGGGCCACCAGTCCCACTGCGGCCGCCGCGTTGGCGATGTGGGCGGCACCACGCCATACGCCCGAGATCCGTTGCAACTGGTCGCGGTCCTGGATCAGGACGAAATCCCAGCGCTGTTCGTTGCCCGACGACGGCGCCCTCCGGCCCGCTTCCAGGATCTGGTCCAGATCCGGCTGCGCGATCGGTGTCGTGTCGTACTCGCGGGTGGCGCGGCGCGCCCTGATTGCATCCCAGGTCTCCATCGGGGGCAACCTAGTGGTCCGGAATTGAAACCCAGGCGCGAGACGCGCCGAGACATGGCGGGCGCGCTGCGGGATCTGAGGCGCGGAGGTCAGGCGGGAGCCAGCTCGACCCCGATCCCGTTGAGGATTGCATTGCCGGAGACCGGGTCCATCTCCCCGGTCGACAAGCGGTTGCTGTTCACGCCGGGGCGCTCCGCCGCCACCGCGAGAGCCGAGCCCTCCAGATCGTGACCCCAACCGTGGGGCAGGCTGACCACCCCGGGCATGATGTCCTCGGTGATCTCGACCGGCGCCACCAAGGTCGCCACTGCCGATGTGACCTTGACCTGACCGCCTGCGCTGACACCTATCCGCTCCGCGTCACCGGGGCTGATCTGAAGGGTGCATCGATCCTTCCCCTTCATCAGGACGTCGATGTTGTGCATCCACGAGTTGTTGGATCGGACATGTCTGCGCCCGATGAGCATGAAGCCGCCATTGGATCCCTTGCCCACCACCGCCAGCAGGCGAGGGACATCGGCCAACAACCGCTCAGGGGCGAGCTCCACCTTCCCCGAAGGCGTGAGCAGGCCGTCGGGCAGCCGTGGATGGAGCGGGCCGAGGTCGATGCCGTGCGGGGACTCCTCCAGGCGCCGAAGGCTGAGACCGTCCGGATCGGCACCGTAGCCCTCTCCATAGGGCCCGGTCCTCACCAGGAAGTCGAGCATCCGCTCCGGCCCCCGGCCGCCGTCGGTGGCGGCGAAGATCTCCTCCGGTGATCGCCCATGGATCGGTGACGCGGGATTGTCGACCGCCGAACCGACCATCATCCCGAAGACCCCGTCGTCGAGGGCATCGAGGTCGGCTCCATTGCCCTGGCCGGTGACGACGGCGCCGAGACGCAGCAGCACCCTCCACTCGTCCGGGTAATCGTCAGGGAGGGGGAACAGTGCCGGTGAGTAGTTGGCCACGTTGCGCACCGACAACTGGTTGAAGGCGAAGTCGTAGTGCGGGCGGCGAAGCGGCGGCACCCCGGGGAGAATCACATCGGCATGACGGGTCGTCTCGTTGAGGTAGAGGTCGATCGACACCATGAGCTCCAACCCGGCCAGAGCCGCGTCGAGGCGAACGCTGTTGGGTGTCGACAGGACCGGATTCCCGGCGATGGTGATCAGGGCCTTGATCTGGCCGGGCCCCGGCTCCAGGATCTCGTCGGCGAGGGTGGCGACCGGCAGCTCGCCTCTCACCTCGGGTAGGCCGCGCACCCGGCTCGCCCAGCGACCCAACTGAAAGCCGCGTCTCGAACGAGGCTGTTCGTGGGCGGCATGGGAGAACATGGCCCCACCGGGTCGGTCGAGGTTGCCGGTGATGACGTTGAGGACATCGACCATCCACGAAGCCATCGTCCCGAACTCGGCGGTGTGGGTGCCGACCCTGCCATAGACGGCGGCGCTCTCCGCCGCCGTAAGCTCCCGGGCCAGGCGCCGGATCCGATCGCCATCGATGCCGCATGTCGACTCCACCATCTCGGGCTCGAAGCCGTCGACCGCTCCCGCCACCTCGTCCAGCCCGGTGACGTGGCCCCGAAGCTGCCCGAGACCCACGAGGCCCTCGGCGAAGATGACGTTGGCCAGGGCGAAGAGGAACAGCGCATCGGTGCCGGGCCGGATGAACAAGTGCTCGTCGGCGGCGGCCGCGGTCTTGGTTCGCCGGGGATCGACGACGACCACCTTCCCGCCCCGCTCCCGAATCGCTTCGAGACGACCCGGCCAGTCCGGCGCGGTGGCCAGGCTGCCATTGGACTCATAGGGGTTGGCACCGAGCATCAGGAGATATGACGTCCGGTCGATGTCGGGCACCGGGATGAGGTCGGGGTGGCCGAACATGAGCCCAGACGAGACGTGCTTGGGCATCTGGTCGACGGTGGCGGCGGTGAAGATGCTCTTGGTCCTCAGCATCTTGAGGAAGACCCGCGGGTAGAGGGTCCCCGCCATGGAGTGGACGTTGGGGTTCCCCAGGTACACGCCGACGGCATCGTTACCGTGCTCGGCGATGATCGGGGGCAGACGGGACTCGATCAGGTCGAAGGCCTGGTCCCAGGTGGCCGGCACATGTTCCCCATCGCGTCTGATCATGGGTGTTGTCAGCCGGTCCGGGTCCTGGTCGAGCTTGCCCAGTGTGGAGCCCTTGGGGCAGATGTAGCCGTGGCTGAAGACGTCGTCGCGGTCGCCCCGGATCCTCACCACCTGCTGGTCCTCGTCGGTGACCTCGAGACCACAGGTCGCCTCACAGAGGGGGCATGTCCTGAAGTCCGTCGAGGTCGTCATCTCGCGGTTGCGACCGCCACCTCATCCGCCCGCTGGCGAACCACCGGCAATGTGGGCTCGATGCGCACCTCGCGCCGGGAGAGGCGCTCGCCGCAGTTCCCGCAGTGGGCGACCGCCTGGGCCTCGTGGCCACAGGTCACGTGAACCACCTTCTGCCGGTTGGGGCCGGCCGGGGGCTTCCACCGCTCGCCGTAGCTCCAAAGAGTCATCAGCAGATCGAAGAGGTCCTTGCCCTGCTCTGTCAGACGGTACTCGTGACGGGCCGGCCGTTCGTTGTAGAGGCGGGTCTCCATGATGCCGTTGGCGACGAGACGCTCGAGACGATCGGTGAGCACATTGCGGGCGATGCCGAGATCGTTGACGAACTCGTCGAAGCGCCGCACACCGAGGAAGGCGTCGCGCAAGATCAGAATGGTCCAGGAATCGTTCACCATCTCCACGGTGTTGGCCAACGCGCACTCCAGGTGCGCCAGCGACTTTCTCGACATGGGCCCAAGTCTATTGAGTCGCGAGTTGCAATGCACTACTTTCTCGGGTACGTTGTAAGTAGCAACTCGCAACTCACTGGTTTGCGAGTGCTCCAGTTGCTGAGGAAGGAGGCAACATGTTCTTCCGGAATCTAAGGCGGCGGCGACGCAAGCCGAGCCCACCGGCTTTCACCCTCGATCTCCAGCTGCCCCTCGAAGAGGTGCTGGCGGAGCTCGTCTTCCCGGGGACTGTCACGTGAGGGTCCCCCTGGCGGTGAGGGCACTGTCAGCGGGGGCTCTCCAGGCGTGGTTCACCCCGCCGCCGCTGTCCGAGAGGCGCGCCATGGGTGACAAGCTGGCACTGGCCGCTGTCGAGGGGGTGACCGTCCCCTTCCAGGGCGGCGAGCTCGCCGGGTTCAGCATCGGCGAGGGGCCCCTGGCCCTGGCCGTGCACGGCTGGGGTGGGCGAGCCGCACAGATGCTCCCGCTCGCCGGGGCATTGGCAGAGCGAGGGAACCGGGTGGTGGCCGTCGACCTGCCCGGTCATGCCGGTGGGACCAGGAGCGACGTCAAGGTGATAGCCAGGGCAGTGACCGCCGTCGTCGAGGCCTACGGGCCTCCCCGTTCGGTGATCGCCCACTCTCTGGGGGCGATGGCGACCAGGCTGGCGTTTGCCGAATCGGCGCCCCCGCTGGTGGTCTTCCTGGCGCCTTGCCTGGTGGTGGGTGACGCCATCGACGTGTTCTCCACTCGCGCCCGGCTCCTCCCCTGGGCCGAACGCGGGCTGCGCAGGGGTCTGCGCTCCTGGGACCCGGAGCTCTTTCCCCGGTTGGACGACATCACGATCGAGCAGCTGCCGGGGGCCGATCTGCTCATCCTCCACGATCCAGACGACCCCGAGACCCTTTTTGCCCGCTCCGCGGAGCTGGCTGCCCGGCGGGAGCGGACCGAGATCGTGCCGGTCGACGACGTGGGCCACTCCGGCCTGCTCGCCGACCCTGGCGCCATCGACCTCGTCGGCGAGCGCGTCACCGACATGGTGGGAGGATCGACGGGCGCCCGGGCCCAGCGGGTGACTTCAGCCGGAGATTGAGCAAAACTCCAGTCGCAGGGGGAGGGCCCGCCCATCGATGGGCAACCATGGGCATGGTTGATACTGTCTCCCGCTGTGAGCGACGTTCCCTACGACCGCGTCCGCTTCCTCTGGCCCGATCATCTCGGGCTGGCCCGGGGCAAGTACCTGTCGGCAGAGCGAGCCTCCGAGGGATCGAGCCACTGTGTGGCCCTTTTCTCACTTCAGCTCAACCGGGTGATGATCCCCCATCCCGGCGCCCATCACGAGAGTTTCCCCGATGTCGAGGCGAGGTACTCCACCGATGACATCAGGCCCGGCTGGGAGACGGGCACCTGCGTCGTTGTCGCCTCGATCACGAAGAACGGCACTCCGATCGAGTTGGCACCGCGGTCGATCCTGGAGAGGGTGGTCGGCGAATGGAGGGAGCTGGGGCTGACCCCGATGGTCGGCTTCGAGCTGGAGGCATTCCTCTTCGAGCCTGACGGCGATCGGGGATGGCGGCCGATCCACACCCCGGGCTCCTACGTCTACGGCACCGGGATGGCAGTCGACCCCGGCGGGATCATCGCCGAGATCATGGAGACGGCGCAGTCCGTCGGAATCGAGCTGGAATCGGTCAATTCGGAGTATGACGACGGGCAGTTCGAGCTGACGCTGCGGTATGGGGAAGCCGTCCGGGCGGCAGACGACGCGTTCTTGTTCAAGGTGATGGCCAAGGAGATCGCGGCCAAACGCGGCTACCTGCTGTCTTTCATGGGCAAACCCATCACCGAGCGGGGTGGGAGCGGGATCCACGTCAACATCTCGCTGCTCGACAGGAGCGGCGCCAACGTCCTGGCCGATGCCACCGACCCGGACGGGCTGAGCGAGCTGGCCCGCCAATGCATCGCCGGGATGGTCAACGACCACGTCTCGATGACGGCACTCGTAGCTCCCACGGTGAACGCCTACAAGCGACTTCGCCCCGGGGCGCTGAACGGATATTTCGCCAATTGGGGATTCGACCACCGCGGGGTGGCGGTCAGGGTCCCTCCCGCCGGCCCGTCGGGCATCAGGCTCGAGCACCGTGTCGCCGACGGGGCGGCATCGGCTCACCTGGCGGCCGCGGTCACGCTCGTCTCCGCCCTGCGTGGGGTCAAGGCGGCCATGGAATGCCCGCCGGCCGAGACCCAGGACTGCATCACCGGGGCGGACACCGACGTCACGGTCCCGGCGAGCCTGGGCCAGGCATTGGACGCCCTGGAGGGCGACAAGGAATTCGTCGAGGCCTTCTCCCCCGCCTACGTGGAGGGCTTCCTCGCCGTCAAGAGGGCGGAGTGGCAGAGATACACCGAGCACACCACAGACTGGGAGATCGCCGAGTACCTGGAGTACTACTGACCCGACCCGGGGCTCAGACACCGTCGGGGGCGGTCACCCCTCCGGCGGCCCCGATCTCGGTGAGGGTCGTGATCACCTGGGCCATCTCGCCACCGGTATCGACCTGATATCGGATCTCGGACACGAGGCCATTCTCCAGCGTCAGGGAAAAAGGAATGCCCTGCGCCGGGCCGGCGGCCGCGCCGAGGGTGCCGGTGAACACACCCTGGCTGCCGTCGCCCGACTCGAGCACGAGGTCCCCGGCGTCGACCAAGCCGGCCAGTGGAGGCTGGACCGGGGGCTCGCCCTCGAGCTCGACCCAGTCCCCGTCGGGACCTGTGACCCACTCCCCGTCGGCGGTCCGGACGTACGAGACTTCGCTCGACCCGGTGGCGATCTCGGCAGCGACGGCGTTGCCGTCGACGTTCCCGGTGATCGTGGTCAGCGTCTGCTCCCCGACCAGGACCACCGAGGTGAACCTGTAGTTGGCACTGCTGGCGGTCAGGCTCTCCGCCACCAAGGCAGCCGGGTCGATCGGCGCCGTGGTCGGTGCGGCTGTGGTCGACGTCGCTGCCACCGTGGTCGACGTCGTGCTGGCGGCGATGCCCGGGATGCTGGTCGTGGTCCCCGCCCCGGCATCGGTGGCACAGGCGGAGACGAGGGCCAACAATGCGGGGAGGGCCCAACACGTGGGCCCTCCCCGCGGACGGTGGACGCTGCGATCAGCCATCGACTCGATCAGATGTCGTCTCCGCCGCCATCGTCGTCGCCGCCGTCGTGGTCGTCGCCATCGTCGTCGCCGCGGTCGTGGTCGTCATCGCCCGTGCCATCGTCGTCCCAATGGTCTTCGCCGCGGTCGTCATCGCGG
>JBOGEU010000471.1:0-1071 GCA_050741995.1 Acidimicrobiia bacterium
TGGACGGACACGAGTCCGCCGGCGAGTTGGCTTTTGCAGTCGGTGAGGCCGGTGCCCTTCCAACAACGACCGGCTCCCAGGCAACCGATACGGGAGAGACGGTCTGGCGGTGGGTGCTCGTCGGCGGACTCAGCCTCGGGGTTGGTGGCCTCGTCGCCCCTTCCAGCGGGCAGATCTCAAGGCGACGTGGTGTCGCGTGGGGACGGCTGGGACTGGCGTTGGGAGCATTGGGCCCGGCCGTCGTCTACCTGCAGGCCATCACCGGTGGACTTTCCGAAGGAAGCATCGCGGCAGGTGCTGCCGGGCTTTTCCTGGCGTTGGCGGCCCTAGCGGTTGGCCGCACCCGCCGAGGTCTCGCCGCTCCCGCCCTGGTAGTGGCTGGGATCGTCGCATGGGCGTCCCGCAGCCATGCCTCCACCGCCAATGGGGCGCTCGGGATGATCGCTGACGCAGCCCACCTCGGAGGTGCGGCTTTCTGGTTCGGGACCCTCACCCTGCTCGTAGTCGACCTGTGGCGCACCCGCGGTCAAGGAGTCACGCTCCTCGAGACGGCACGGCGCTACGCCCGATGGGCGCTGAGAGCTGTCATCATCCTGGCCGCCGCTGGGGTCATATCCGCCTTCTCACTACTTACCGCCATATCCGACATGTGGAGCACCGACTATGGCCGGCTGCTCATCACCAAGATCGTCCTCTTCGGACTTGCGCTGGCCCTGGCCGCAGCATCCCGATGGCGAGCTCTCGGTTCGGACAACCTGAACATGCTGCGCAGGCTCACCTCAATCGAGGTGGTTCTGGTGGCTGGGATCGTCGCCATAAGCGGTCTCCTCGCCGGAACCCCACCGCCCGCCCTCGCCGCCACCGGTGAAACCCTTCTCGGCCCACCCCCCATCGACGGTCCAGTAGCACGGGCCGCCGGTTTGGCCGGGAACATGACCGTCGGAATCCAAGCAGGCGAGGGACGCCTCGACCTCCTCGTTAACAACTCCTCCACCGGCGGTATCGACGACGCCAGCTTGGAAGCCACCGCCACCCTTCCCGACGGAACCGGGCTCGACCTCCATCCCCGCC
>JBOGEU010000472.1:0-10043 GCA_050741995.1 Acidimicrobiia bacterium
GGATTGTTCGCCACGGCCGATGCCACGCCGTCCGAGTGGGGCCCGGTGTTGGTCGATCTCCCCGACCGTCTCTACTGCACATTCGCCTCCCGCGAAGAGATGGGATGGTCGGGTCTGATCGTGGGCATGGTGGACGAGGTCGAGGTGTCGGACCTCACCGACCCGCTTGTCCATTTCCGCCGCGATTACCGCCGCTTGTCCGACTAAGCGGGCCTTCAGGCCCGGCCCGACCGAATCGGTGAGTACAGGCGGTCTAGGCGCGAATCTCCCAGATGCGCGCAGTCCACAGATGCCGGCTGCCACGCTCGGTGAGATCGATCACCCGGTCACGAATGAGCCGGATCACGGCGGGCTGCTCGGCGAGCGCAGACGGGAGCGGGATATGACGCTCTGTGATCATCCGGATCGAGCCGAACACCGACTTCGCCTTGTCCATGATCGAGCCCTCGTCCTGAAGCGAGCCCGTGGGAAGGAGGAGCTTCCCCCCTTTGCGGAGGAGCTTCTTCGCCTCTTCCAGCATGCGCATCGGCAGCTCGGCGCCGGTCGGCCCCCCGGAGAGCCCTGAGGGGAACCAGCCCGAGACAGTGGCCAGGTCGTCGGGGATCCCGGAAACATCGCCGATGACGACGTCGGCCATCTCACCGTGGGGAAGGGCATCGAACATGTCGCTCTGGAAGAACTCGGTCTGGTCCCCCACTCCCTGCGCCTCTGCGTTGGCCGTGGCGACCTCGACCGTCCCCTCGGCGGCGTCGACGCCGAAGACCTTCCTTGCACCCAGCTTGGCGGCAACGATGGAGAGGACTCCTGAGCCGCAGCCGGCGTCGATGACCACCGATTTGTCCTCGATCTCCATTGCGTCCGCCAACAGCATCGAGATCGTTGACGGGCGGAAGGTGTCACGACCCACCTTCAGGTCAAAGGGGCCGAAACGTCCCTTCCAGACGATGGTCTCGTGTTCCATCGCATCAGGATATCCGAATTGCCGACGCTGGTGCATGCTCGGCTCAATTCACCTCGATAACGAACCGGTTCATCATCCCGAGATGACTCGCCACGTGGGACACGACGTCGAGCCCTCCCTCTGCCAGTTCGGCGGCAACATCACGGTTGTTGCGACACGCCGAGCGCTCCATCACCCTCTCGATGTTGCGATCCTGACGTCTGGCGATCCAGCCGACCGTGGAGCGGCCGTGCTCGACGAGGAGGATCCGCCCGCCGGGCTTTGCCACCCGTTTCATCTCGTGAAAGGCGGCGACATGATCGGGGAAGGTGCACGAGGAGAAGGCGGAGATAACGGTGTCGAAGCAGTCGTCGGGAAACGGCATCTGCTGTGCATCCCCCGCCAGGAGCGCCACTTGCTGGCCCGTTTGCCGTGTCCGCCGGCGTGCCTCCCCCATCATCTCGGGCGATAGGTCGAAGGCGGTGACCGAGGCCGCTCGGCTGAGGAACTCGAAGTTCTCCCCGGTCCCGCAGGCGACGTCGAGCACGTCGCCTGCGGCTTGTGAGAATTGCATTCTCCGCAGCCGTTTCACCAGCAGCAGGAAGTCGATGATCCCGAGCAGTCTCCAGTTGCCCGCCATGTCGTCGTAGAGCCGACGCACCCTCGCAGTGCCGATGCTGCCCGTTCTGCTCATCTACTCGACACTAAGCCCCGAGCGGTCGCTCGGCAGCGGTCGGCGAGCGGTGCTACCAGTAGCGGGCGGTGGCCATGGTCAGCACCGCGATCAGGACCAGCCACGCAGTGACCTGGGTCCACCGTGTCTGTGTCGCAACCAATCTGCCCATCTCGGCGCCAACATCCTCTCCTTGCTCAATGCGAGCGCTGAGGGGGCCCATCCGCCGGGCTGCGGGAAAGAGCACGATGAAGCCGAGGAGCCAGGCGACGACGGCGGCGACGGCCCCGATCGAGAACCCGATCATGGGCCCGCTGACCGGTGCCGAGCCGCCAAATGTCCTGGCGAAGAGCAGCCCGCCGCTCAGGATTGTGATTATTGCGGCGCCACCCATGGCCTGGCCAAACCTTCCCTCACCCATGAGGCGGCCCACGAATTGGCCTCCGGGCATGCCGGCTCGTTTGGCCGTCGGTTGAACGAAGCTGACTATGGAAAACAGCGCGCCTGCCCAGAAGACCCCACCCAGGATGTGTAGGAGGCGAAGCACGATCACATATACGTCCATGTACATCTCCTTCTGCGGGGGTTTATTATTAGACAACTAACCATATCATGTCAAACGATTCGACGGCTAACTAAGATGTTCATGAATGGAAGCTCCAATCGGCCGACATCTGCATTGGGTGGCCCGGATCACCCAGAAGGCGTTCAACGACGCTCTCGAGGGCGCCGGTGGGAGTCTGCCCACCTGGCTCATACTCCTCTCCCTGGAGCGCGAGGACTACGCAACGCAGCTCGAGCTTGCCCGAGCGGTGGGCATCGAAGGACCCACGCTGACTCATCATCTCGACTCCATGGAACGCCAGGGCTTGGTGAGTCGGGTCCGTGATCTCAACAACCGACGGGCGATACGGGTGAAGCTGACCCCGGCCGGTGAGAAGCTGTTCCTCTCGCTGCGGGAAGCGGCACTTGGATTCGACCGTAAGCTGCGGAAGAGAGTGTCGCCCGAGGAGCTCGCCGTGACACGGTCGGTGCTGACACGCTTTGCGGAGAATGTGAGAGACGAACGTTGAGCGAAGGCGAACCAAATCAATTCCTGCGGTTCCTCGCCGTGACCGCGATCACGATCATCGGCGCCACCCCTTTCGCCGTCTTCATGTTCGTCATGGGCCTGGTGGTTGCCGAGAGCGTGATCTACCCGGTCGCCACCCTGGCCACGGCCGCGGTCGGCGCCCTGGTCGCAGGCTGGGTGGCCAACAGCCTCGCCGGCGACGAGGAGCGGACCGATCTTCGCGCAACGGTGGTGCGCAATCTGGCCTGGGCCGTCATCCCGGCCGTGGCCTCGATATTCCTGGCGTCGACTCTCGACAAGAGTGTATGGCTGATCGCCATCGTGCTGGCATACACCAGCGCCACCGCCGCCATCCTGGCTCTTCGTCACCGGACGACCGATGCAACGACACCCGGTGACGGGCAACTGACGGTGGGCTGGTTGGTGGGGACGGTGGTCGCCGTTGGGATGGTCATCTTCGTCGCCTCGTTGTTCGGCCTCACCGGGGCCTGACGTCAGGCGCCGGGCTCCAGCCTGACTTCCTCGACTCGGGGCGGGACGTCGGCAGTCGAGACCCGCACCACCAGGCGCCCCTCCGCTGCCTCCCAGGTGCAGTACAAGCTCCCGGCGGTTCCTTCACACACCGCCGCACCCGATGGCACCCCGATATCGATGGCGTCCGCCTGCGCCAGAGCGTTGGGGCCGGCCAGGCTCTCCATGGCTCCCTCCGAGCCGCTGAGCCATGCTTTCACGAAGAGTTGTGCCACGTCCTCCGCCGTGAGATCGACCGGCGAGAGCGATGCGTCGGCCGGGTCGAGATCGAACAGATATGGTTCCGAGCATCCCAGCGATGGCGACAGCAGGATCTGTGCCGCCACCCGCACCCCCCCGTCGATCGAGGTGGTCGAGAACTGACACAGCCCTCCGGGCGCGCTGACCGAGTGCCAAAAGAAGCTGCCCTTCTCGCCAACCACCACCTCGGAGGCTTCATCGCCGCCGTCGAGCACGCTCAGTCGCACCGTGGCCACCGGCGGGTCGACTTCGGTCGGGTCGCGATCGGCTACCAACAGGAGTCGGTAGTCGCCGCTCGGCTCGTCGGCCATGACCACTCGATCGGGGTCCACCACCGTGGTGGTCGAAGCCGGGCGGGTCCCTGTGGTTGAGGGATCGACCGACGTGGCGCCGAGCGGGGTCAGGGTGGTGCCGGATGGCGAGGGCGGGCCGATGATAAGGGTCGGGACCACGACCAGGGCGAGCGCCGCCACCGCCCCCGCAGCGGCGAAGGCGAGGGGCCGTCTCCAGCCCGGAGTGGTCTTTGGCTGCGGTGCGTTACTCGGTTCGGGGACCGCCAGGGCAGCCGCCGCCGCCTGCAGGTTGTCACGAAGATCTTGTTCGAGTCTCATTCGTTGTTCTCCGTTTCCAACGCCTGACGTAGCTTTCGCAGGGCGCGATGGGTTCTTGTCTTGACCGTCCCTGCCGGGATCCGCAGCGCGGCGCTCGTCTCCTCGACCGACCAGTCGAGAAGGAAGCGAGCCACGATCACCGCCCGGTAGCTGGTGGGCAGCGCGAGCACCCGTTCGAGGAGGTGGGGATCGGGGATGGCATCCTCATAACCGGGCTCGAAGTCGAGCCGTGCCCGCTCTCTGGACAGGCGCCGGAGTCGGGTGCGGGCAAAATTGAGGGCCACCCGGTACACCCAACCGGACGGGTTGTCGTACTTGCCGACGACCCGCCATTGCTCGGCCGCTCTGGTCATGGCCTCATCGGTGGCATCGAGGGCGAGATCGGCGTTGCCCAGCACCAGGGCGACGGCGCGGTAGATCCGGGGACGGGTCGCCCGGTAGAAGGGCTCGAACGATCCCGCCAAGAAGTGGTCGGCTTCGGGCATGGCGGTCGGTGGATTGGTCACGTCACTAAACGTCTCGAGGGCGCCACAGGTTTCAACCGACGCAAAGGAAGCCGGATGCCGTCTGTTATATGTGGCAGATGGCTGATCGAAGCAGTGTCGTCGAACTGAGCCGACTCCTCGAGGAGACGGCACAAGCGCATCACGATGCCACCGGTGGCCCCGACCCCTCCTGGGAGAGTTGGTATGCCGAGTTCCTGGAGGGTGAGATCGATGCCTATCTCGGATTCCACCCCGATGTGGGGCAGATCACCGAATGGCTGGCGCAGGCGGCGGAGAAACACGAGATCGAGGCTCGGGATCGTCCTTGGCCCGATTACTACGCGGAGTCGATCCTGGACCAAGGGGAAGGGGCAAAGGGCGGTGGTTGATCCTGGCACGGACCTGGGAAAACGGTCTTGCCCCGAACGCGAAGAACCCCGAGGGAGTGCTGGCCGAAGCCGTCACCCTCTCGGGATTCTCGATCCCTCTGACACTCCGACCCCGAAGGATCGGTCTCCCAGAAGGATTTCGCAGTGGCCTCTCGGTCACTCCGAGTCCGGTTCGGGGTTGCCCCCGATCCGGCTTCGCCACCATAGAACAGGAGCCAACCGCTCGGCAAGTCGCTGGCCTTTCTTCTTTTCGCGATCTAGCCGAGTTTTTCGCGGTCGACGTGAGCCCCGCTCCCGACCCATTCAGTAAGGCCGCGTCGTGCGGGTGGCGAGCCCCTCCCAGACGTCCAGGTCGGCTTCCACCTCGAGGAACCCGTGTGGGTAAATCGGGATGCCCGGGGCACTGATCTCGTTGAGCTGGTCCATCTCACGGGGCTCCAACTCCCAGTCGAGCGCACCGAGGTTGTCCTCGAGCTGTCCCGGACTGCGACACCCGAGGAGAACCGAGTCCACTCCCGGACGCTGACGGACCCAGTTGAGTGCCACCTGGCTCATGGTCACTCCACGCTCTGCAGCTACGGTCCGGACCGCCTCGACCACCCTCCACGTGTGGTCGTTGTTTCGCAGGTCGTAGGCCTCCACACCTCGATTGGGATCGACACCGAGCCTTGTCGGCCCCGCAGGGCGAACAGAGGCCGAGTACTTGCCGGTCAGCCAACCACCGCCCAACGGTGACCAGGGCAAAACGCCGATGCTCTCGTCGAGGCACAGTGGAAGAAGCTCGAGCTCGATGTCACGTGTGAGCAGGTTGTACTGGGGCTGGAGGGAGACGACCGGCGCCCATCCCCGATGTCGGGCGGTGAGCACCGCCCTTTCCAATTGCCAGCCGAGGAAGTTGGACACACCGATGGCCCGCACCTTCCCGGCGGCGACGAAGTCATTCAGAGTCTCCAGAGTCTCTTCGATCGGCACCGCCGGATCCCAGGCATGGATCTGATATAGGTCGATGGTCTCGAGCCCGAGCCGGCGCAGGCTGTCTTCCAGGGCGGCTTGCAGATGTGCCCGCCCCGCACCCCGGTCGGCCGGATCGTCGCTCATCGAGAATCGGGCCTTGGTGGCGATCACCAGTCCTTGGCTTCCTCCGCGCCTCGCCAGCCAACGCCCGATGATCTGCTCGGAGACGCCGCGGGAGTACACGTTGGCCGTGTCGATGAACGAGCCGCCCGCCTCCACGAACCGGTCGAGCATCGCATGGGACGTCGGCTCGTCGGATTCGTCGCCAAAGGTCATGGCGCCGAGACCGAAGGCGCTCACCGAGAGATCCGAAGGACCGAGCGGCCGTCGCTCCATTTGCCCAAGATTAGGTCGATGCCGGCTAACGGGGCTTGGGGTCAGCCCTGCCTGACGATCGGCGCCACCTCTTTGCCCAACAACTCTATCGAGTGCATGACCTGGTCGTGAGGCAGGGTTCCCACGCTGATGTGCAGCATGAAGCGCTGGATTCCGAGGGTCTGCTTCATGCGAAGGATCTTCTTCGCCACCGTCTCCGCGTCCCCGAGGACCAGGGAGCCTTCCGGCCCCCGCATCATCTCGAATTGGGGGTGGGACATCGGGCCCCATCCTCGCTCCCGCCCCAACCGGGTCATGGCGATGGCATATGAGGCGTAGTACTCGTCGGCCGCCTGCTGCGTGGTGTCGGCGACATACCCGTGGGCGTGGACCGCCAACGGCGCCCCGACCTGGTCGTGGCCCGATTCGGCAAGGGTCTTGCGATGGAGGTCGGCGAAGATGGCGAACCGGTCGGGATTTCCCCCGATGATGGCAAGGGCGACCGGCAGACCCCGGCTCGCTGCCCGGACGATCGATTCGGGGCTGCCCCCGACCGCCACCCAAATCGGGAACGGGTCCTGTTTGGGGCGGGGATAGATCGCCTGATCCTGAAGGGGGGACCGAAACCTCCCCGACCACGTGAGCCGGCTGTTGTCGCGGATGGCCAGGAGCAGGTCGAGCTTCTCGCTGAACAACTCGTCGTAGTCGGTGAGCGAGTAGCCGAAGAGGGGGAACGATTCGATGAACGAGCCCCGCCCCACCAATAACTCGGCGCGGCCGTTCGATACCAGGTCCAATGTGGCGTAGTCCTGGAACACTCGCACCGGGTCGTCCGAGGACAGGATGACCACCGCCGGCGTCAGTCGGATTCGCTCGGTCCGTCCCGCGGCAGCCGCCAGGACCACCGCAGGCGACGACGAGGCGAAGTCGGGCCGATGGTGCTCCCCTACGCCGTATACGTCGAGACCCACCTCCTCGGCGAGGACAATCTCGTCGAGGACCTGACGGAGACGTTCCCCATGACCGATGGTGTGCCCGGTCTTCGGGTCGGGGTAGGTCTCGGCGAAGGTGGTGATCCCCAGCTCCATGTCACTCCATTGTGGTCGATGTCAGGACCTGCCCGGCCCAGATCAATCGTCATCCGACCTGTCCGCCACGGGACGGGTGGAGTTTCGCCGCACCCAGCTCCGCACCCACCACAACTCGTCATCGGGCCGACCGGCGCCACTCAGCGGCTTCCCGCTGCCTGGGAGATCGTCGAACGCACCCGCTTCGATGGCCTCGCGGATCAGCCTCTCAGGCAATGACTCGAAGCGATCGTCGACGTGGCCGTCCAAGTCGACGAGGCTAATCGGCGCCAAGGGGGGTGGATTTTCGACGCCCGGTCCAGCGTGATGCTGCCCTGCCCTCAATTTTGAACAGCGACCACAATGCGGGGTACGCCCACTCCAAGGAGAGACAATGACCGACAGTCAGGACAACGCCGCCGGATCGGGTGGCTCGACCCGGGCCCGTTGGGTCGACGACATGCAGGAAGCCCTGGATAGGACCGGGGACGCCATCCGCACTGCGTGGGAGGCGAGCCGGGAGACCCGGATGAGTGCGCTGGAATCGGCGAAGCAGGCCGCCCAGGAGCTGGGCGAATCCATCGACAAGGGAATCGCCGCTGCCAAGGACCGCTGGTCAGAGGGCAGCGCCGGCTCCGGAGCCACCTCCGTCGAGGAGGAATAGAGACCTCATACCCGATGAGGGCCGCGCCGCCCCCGGTCCTTTCGCCGTAGATCATCCAACGCGCCATCGGGGTCGTAAACCCGAGCCATCGAGGTGCCAGCCAAATCGAGGCCATCACCGAGCGGTGCGGTCTCGAATCGAACCGGCAGCTCCGGGGTGGGTGGCGGCTCCGGCCCACGGTGGATGAGGAGCAGCCCGAGACTCGAATCGTCCCCGGGCTCGGCGGCGGCATGAGGCCCGATCAACGCGAGGCCGCGAACCATCGCTTGGCTCCGGGCCCACTCATCGGCGGCGAGCACCACCCGGTGCGCTCCGGGGTGCTCGACCATGAGCAGGGCCAAGGCCAGCTCGTCAACGGCCTCGGCAACCGTCTCCGTCTCCAACGCTTGGCGCAACCGGTTTCGAGCAATAGCGGGGAAGGCCCTGGCCATGGCCCAGGCGGCGTGACCGCGGATCATCGACGAGCGATGGTCGAGATGGGCCTCGATCTGGCTTCTGGCACCCACCTCAGCTGAATTGCCCGCAGCAACCAACAGGTTGCGTCGGAGAAACCGCCCTTGCCGCCTCGGTACGTACCACCAATGGAACCGGTGGAGAAGCTCGTCGTCGCTCGATGCAAGTAGCTCGTGGAACGGAAGATCGATACGGTCTTCCCCGGCGGCGGCCAAGGCTCGCTTCCCCGGCGGGCAAGCGGTGAGGCAGTCGTCGCAGCCGTAGATCCGTCGTCCGAGATGCATCCTGATCCAATGCGGGATCGAGCCGGGTGACTGCAGCCATGCCGAAAGACAGCGGCGGGCATCGAGCCCTCGCTCATCGAGGGCTCCGGTGGGACAGGCGGGCACGCAGGCGACACATGTGCCGCAATCTCGCTGCATCGGCGCGCTGATGGTGAGCGGGGCATCGGTCACCACCGAGCCGAGGAGCATCCAGGGGCCATGGCCGGGGGCGAGGACCATCGTGCTCCTCCCCACCCAACCCACACCCGCCCGGGCCGCTGCCGCCCGATCAACGAGACGGTTGTCGTCGATGAGGACCTCGGCTCGATACCCCTCCTCATGGAGCTTGGCCGCCAGACCGGTGGTGATCTCCCTGACAGCCTCATAGTGATCGGATGTGGCAAATCGGCCCACGATCGCGCCCCTCCCTGCAGGCATGTCCGCCTCCGCCAGGTAGTCCCGACCGATGACCACGATCCGCTTCGCCCATGGGAACGATCGGGTGACATCGGTCCCCAAGTCGGGGTCGTCGTAGGTGAATCGAAGCGACCCGTCCCGGCCCGAGACCTTCCCCGCCTGGAGCGCAACCAGCTCCCGCTCGAACCGCTGGGCTCCCGCCACCCCGAACGACGAGGCGCCACGCGCCCCGGCCACCGCCGCCAACTCGTCGGTCAAGCCCTCGAACATGCCCCGATACCGGCGGACCGCCAACAGTGATCGTGAAGCTCAGGTGTCATATGCGGACCCACGGGCCTCACCGGTGCATCCGCTACTCGGCGGGAGGAAGTTGTTGGATGGCCCAGCCGTTGCCGTCGGGATCACTGAAGAAGACAAACGAGCCCCAAGGGAATGCCTGGACCTCGCTCACCTCCACCCCGCGCTCGACGAGCTCGGAGCGAGCGGCTTCGATGTACGAGACGACCATCTACACCCCCTGGACCGAGCCGGGCGGCACATCGATGATCCCCACGCCGAGAGCAATTGAACAGGCCGAGCCGGGTGGGGTCAGCTGGACGAAGCGGATCTCATCATTGACCGTGTGATCGTGGTCGAGGACGAAGCCGGCCTGTTCGGTGTTGAAGGCAATCGCCCGATCCACGTCCGAGACCGGGATCCCGATCAGCTCGATTCTCGAATCCATGGGAGGCTCCAGTGCACGTATCGACCGGTCCGGAGACCCTAGTGCACCCACCCCCAAGTCTCGCACGTGTCCCGCCCGGTGACTCGGCCTTCCACGCACGGAACTTGCGAGCCGGAGACCCTAGTGGTCCCCCCATGAAATAGTGACGGGCCACCAGACGGTCCGGCGCACGATCAACGATGGAT
>JBOGEU010000473.1:0-3927 GCA_050741995.1 Acidimicrobiia bacterium
GTCCCTTGAACGTCTTGCCCACCATGAGGAAGCCGCCGTCCGGCCCCCGGGCGCCCAGGTGCAGGTTGGACAGCCAGCCCCGCCGGCGCCCGTGGCCCCACTCGGCCCCGAGCACGACCAGGTCGAGCGTCTGGACCGGCTTGACCTTGCGCCACGCCGACCCCCGCCGCCCGGCCTCGTAGCGCGACGACGCCCCCTTGACCATCTTATCCGCGCTGTTTGCGCATGGGACAGGGAGTGGCGGCGGGAGCTTCACTTGGCCTCTGTCGCCAGGCGCATCCGGCGCACGGCTTCCTCGGCCCGGAGAAGGTCATCCGCTGCGTCGGGCAGGGGCCCTCGGGTGACCGGCACGTTGAAGCTGATTTCGCCCCAGCTCGCGGGCCAGCGGTAGTAGAGCTTGTCCTTGTCGTCGTCGTTCGGGTGCCAGGAGATCCGGTCGAACTGGCGGAGGACGCGCCGTAGCTCGTCTCGCCGAAAGACCGTGATCTGCAGGAACTCCTCCTCGGAGACCAAGAGATTGCCGAAGAGCGGTGCCATGTCGGCCGGCCAATTCCGGTTGTCTCGCGTATCCATCGCACGATGGATGGCCTCCCGGAAGATCGCGTAGTCGTAGTCCACCTCGGGAAGGATGGTTGCGACCGCAGCCCAAGTGACCTTGCCTTCACGGTCGCGTCGACCGCCCCGTTCGAGCATGAAGATCAGCTCGTGTCCCCAGATGCCGGTCGCGATGGAGGCGACGCGCCGCACGTAGTTCACGTGTGCAGCAAGCAAGGAACCGACCGTGTGGAAGGCGACGACGTCGTCGTCGTTCACGGTGACGGACGAAAAGCTGGCTGCACTGAGCCGAAGGAACTCTTGAGCCTGGCGGGCCACCGAAACCGACAGCTCGCCGCTGCTGCGCAGGTCGAGCAGGAGATCCTCGATGTTCCGAGTGGCAAACTCCTCGTCCCGGTTGACCGTGAACGCTAGCTGGCGCAGTGCCCGCTCAAGCTCCACTCGGACCCTCGCGACTGTGTAGGACCGATCGTCAGGCAGAACGCCTGTAGTTCGAATTGCGGCACGTTCGGTTCGCCGTGCCTCGATCTCGGGAGTGGCGATCACCTCCTTCTCGAGGGCGTCGAGCTCGAAGCTGATTCCGCCGGGAAGCTGCGCCTTCCGAATCGACCCCACTCGTTCCGCCAGCTGTCCTCGGAAGAGGAGAAGGACGAGGACCACGGTCATGGGCCAGACGACGATCCGGGCCGCTTCGAGGACCTGGTCCACCGCCGTCGCCGCGAGCACGTCCGGACAGTAGCTGTGCATCTGCTCTGCGCCATTCGGGCCTGCGAGCAGGGCGTCGACGCCCGGCGTGGGTGCCTCTCTCGCGCCCGTAGCAGGCGGTCTTCGCCGGCGCCGGTGGTTCCGGCGGCGGATCGGCACCGAGCCTATGTTTGCCTGACCGAACCTAAGACTTCAGCCATACCTGCTGGACAAGTAGACAAACATCCTGTAGTGTTTGTCCTGTCATCCGGTTGCGGGGACATAACCCACCTAGAAACGGAGCATACATCATGGCAGCGAACACCCTCACCGTCCCCGCTACCCGGGGGAAGATGGGAACCAGCGAGTACTACACGGCCAACTTTCCCATGGGCATGGTGGTCAAGCTCTTCGAGTACGACCCCGAGCAGATGGCGGAGATGCCCGTCGAGTTCCGGCACCAGCGACTTCTGAAGAAGGCCCGTGTTCCGGACATCGCGGACTACATGGTCGACAACGAGGATTACATCTTTTCCTCGATCACCACATCGGTCGACGCTGGCGAGCTCGTCTTCAAGGAGTCCGAGATCGATCCGAACGTTGGCCTCCTCGAACTCCCCATGGATGCCGAGTGGATCGTCAACGACGGCCAGCACCGAGTGGCTGGCATCGCCGAGGCGATCAAGCGAGAACCCACGTTCCGCTATGACTCGATCAGTGTCGTCATTCTGCCGGCCCGTGATCTGGAGCGGAACCAGCAGGTCTTCTCCGATCTGAATCGCACGGTTCACAAGACGTCGAAGTCCCTCGACATCCTCTTCGACCACCGAGCCCCCATCAACAGGATCACCAACGCCTGCGTCGACCGGGTGCGTCTCTTCAAGGGGCGGACAGACAAGGAGCACGTCTCGCTGGCACTTCGGTCCTCGGACTTCGCCACCTTGTCCGGAGTGCAGGTTGCGACCCATCAACTCCTCGGCGATCTCTCCGACAAGCTCGGGCAGGAGGAATACCAGAAGCTCGAGAACCTGGCCGTGGGGTTCTGGGAGCATGTCACCGACGTGGTCACACCTTGGGCGGACATTGCGAGTGGCGACTTGAAGGCGTCTGAGGCCCGCGTCGACTACTTGTCCTCCTATGCCCTCGCACTGTGGGGCGTGGGGTCGGTCGGACACACCGCCATCAAGGCAGGGGGCGACTGGAAGACTCGTCTCGAGGCGCTCCGAAGCGTCGACTGGCTCAAGACCAATCCGGAATGGCAGGGGATCTGCATGCACGGCGGCGAGGTGATCACCCGAGGCCCAACCCGGAAGGCAACGGGAGACCTGCTTCGGTGGAAGCTCGGGCTCGGGTCGAAGCCGGAGGCCGTGATCGGTTAGCCGAAGTTCGACACCATCCTTGAGGAAAGAAGCCCCCGTGCCCCTGGCACGGGGCTTCTTCCGTCGGGGTGAAGTCATCCCAACTCCTCGCTCCACTCAACGCTCGCTGGGTCGAGGTCGTCTCGCAATCCCTTCAGCGAGGGCTGGCGGAGCACGCCGGCGGTGGTTATCTCGTTGAACAACACCTCGACGACGAGATCGGGGCGGACGAAGTGGAGGCCGGCCGGTGGCGCGGGCGGCGGCACGAACGGGCTCGTCTGCGAGGCCCGCTCCTTAAACGCCGCCCCCAAGTGGCGGAGGAGGAACTCGCTGAGGCCGGAGCCGACCTGGCCCGCGTAGCGGAGGGCGAAGGGGTGGCCGAGCGGGGACGGCACGTCGGGGTCGACCCAGCCGACGGCGAGGGAGCCGATCTGGCCAGAACGGCCGCCCGACCCCTCGCTCCAGCCGCCGACGACGAACTCCCGCCGGCGAACGCACTTGACCTTGGTCCAGGCCTTGGACCGCTTCCCGACGGAGTAGGTCGCGGACGCTAATTTCCCCACGTAGCCCTCAAGGCCGACCTGGCGGCACGCGGCCAGCAGGTCGTCGTCGGGAGCCTCGGGCAACAGGTGGGAGACCTGCCAGTTGGGGCCCTTCAGCTCGAGCGCCTCGAGCTGGCGGCGGCGCTCGACGAAGGGCTCGCCAGTGAGCAGCCGGCCGTCGAGCCACAGCAGGTCGAAGATCACGTAGAGCACGGGGACCTCCGCCATGAGTACCCGGTTCGGGCCCCGGACGTGCATGCGCCGCTGGAGCCGCTCGAAGCTGGGCCGCCCCCGGTCGTCGAAGGCGACGATCTCGCCGTCGAGGACGGCGGCATGGTCTCGGAGAGCGGGGCCGAGAGCGACCAGCTCCGGGTAGCCGGCGGTGACGTCGTTGCCCAGCCGGCTGGACAGCGCCACCCTCCTGTCCCACACCCGGACGACGGCCCGGACGCCGTCCCATTTGGGTTCGAACAGCCACCCGGCGGGGTCGGCGGGTATGCCGGTCGAGCCGGCCAGCATGGGCGCCAGCACCGGCGGTTCCGTGCTCGTCACCGGGCGGGCCGCGCCGGCAGGAGAACGACTTGTCCCGCTCGGTCGTCCCGCAGCTGGGCGTTCTCCTCGCTGAGCAGAGCCACCCGGCAGGCCAGGGCGGCCAGGTCGGCCCGGAGCCGGCGGACCTCGGCGTTGCGCTCGGCCAGCCTGGCCCGGGCCTTGGCCAACTCCTTCCGGAGGGGGCCGGCATCGCCAGCGGCGGCCGGGCTCGCCGGCTTGGCCGCGACCTCGGCGGC
>JBOGEU010000474.1:0-1113 GCA_050741995.1 Acidimicrobiia bacterium
AGCCAGAAGTGGATCTTGCCCAGGCGCTCGTTCAGCATGTGACCGAAGACCTTCGGCCACCAGTAGTACATCCCGCCCATGATCCCGAAGAGGGCGCCACCGAAGAGCACGTAGTGGAAGTGGGCCACCACGAAGTACGTGTCGGTCTGCTGGGTGTCCGCCGGCGCCACGGCGTGCATGACCCCCGAGAGGCCGCCGATGGTGAACTGCGACACCAGGCCCACCGAGAAGAGCATGGCCACGGTGAAGCTGAGCTTGCCCTTCCACAGGGTGCCGATCCAGTTGAAGATCTTCACCCCCGTGGGAACGGCGATGAACATCGTCGACAGGGAGAAGGCCGCCACCGACACCGGGCCCACGCCGGAGGCGAACATGTGGTGGGCCCACACGCCCCACCCCATGAACCCGATGGCGATCCCCGAGAAGACCATGAAGGGGTAGCCGAACAGGGGCTTGCGGGAGAAGACGGGGATGACCTCGGAGGCGATCCCGAAGGCGGGCAGCACGAGGATGTAGACCTCCGGATGACCGAACATCCAGAACAGGTGCTGCCACAGCAGCGGGTCGGCGCCGGCCTCCACCACGAAGAAGTTGGCGCCGAAGAGCCGGTCGAACATGAGCAGGAACAGGGCCACCGTGATCACCGGGATGGCGAACAGCAGCAGGAACTGGGCGATCAGCGCCATCCAGGTGAACACCGGCATGCGCATGAGGGTCATGCCCGGGGCACGCATGTTGAGGCACGTCACGATGAGGTTGACCGCGCCGGTCAGGGAGGCGATGCCGGTGATCTGCAGCCCTAGGGACCAGAAGTCGATGCCGTGGCCGGGCGACGCCGACAGCCCTGTGTTGGGGGCGTAGCCGAACCAGCCCCCGTCGGGTGCGCCGCCCAGCAGGAAGCTGGAGTACAGGAAGAGGCCCCCCGCGAGGAACGTCCAATAGCTGAAGGCGTTGAGGCGCGGGAAGGCGACGTCGCGCGCTCCGATCAGCAGCGGGATGATGTAGTTCATGATGCCGACCCCGAGCGGCATGACGACCATGAAGATCATGGTCAGGCCGTGCATCGTGAAGAACTGGTTGTAGGCGTCGGCCGTAAGCGTGGCGCCGTTGGGG
>JBOGEU010000475.1:0-11375 GCA_050741995.1 Acidimicrobiia bacterium
CGCGGATTACATAGGCCCTCGCTTCCTCCTCGTGCTCGTTGCCGGCGATCAGGGTCTCGACGAGCGGGTGCTCGGGGGCGAGCACACAGAAGGTCATGCCAAAGATGGTGTCGGGCCGTGTGGTGAAGACGTCGAAGCTCTGGTCCGAGTCGGCCACTCGGATCCTGAAGCGGGCACCCTCGGAGCGTCCGATCCAATTTCGCTGCATGGTGCGCACCCGGTCCGGCCAGTCGTCGAGCGGGTCGAGATCATCGAGCAGCCGGTCGGCGTAGTCGGTGATCTTGAAGAACCACTGGGCGAGATTCCGCTTCTCGACCACGGTCCCGCATCGCTCGCATGCCCCGTCCACCACCTGCTCGTTGGCGAGCACGGTCTGGTCCTTCGGGCACCAGTTGACGGGGGCGGTCGCCTTGTACGCCAAGCCCCGGTCGTAGAGCTCGAGGAAGAGCCACTGGTCCCAGCGGTAGTAGTGAGGGTCGTGACTGGCCAGCTCCCGGGACCAATCGAAGGCAGCGCCCAGCCTCCGAAAGTGCTCCTTCATCTTCCGTATCTGGTCCTCGACGCTCACCCGGGGGTGGATCCCGGTCTCGATGGCCCGATTCTCGGCGGGGAGGCCGAAGCTGTCCCATCCCATCGGGCTCAAGACGTTGAAGCCCCGCATCATCTTGTAGCGAGTGATCAGGTCGATGTAGGTGTAATTGCGCACATGGCCGATGTGGAGCTCACCCGACGGGTACGGATACATCGCCACGTTGTAGAACTTGGGTCGGGAAGGGTCCTCGGTGGTGCGGAACACATCGTCGGCCTCCCACCGGTCCTGCCACTTCGACTCGATCGCCCTGTGGTCGTATGACATTGTCGGGCGAAGGGTAATTAGGCGCAGACCCATAAGCCGCACCTCTCGTTTTCGGCATGAATGCACGCCTCACAACCGTTCACACCTGCGCGCAACCAGCTCAAAACCGGTAGCGTGGTGTGTCTCGCCAGGCGGCTGCGCCGGTCCTGCGAGAAAACCCACAAGGGAGGAAGAAAGTATGAAACGAATGCGCTGGTTGGCGCTCGTCGCCGTACTTGCTCTGGTCGCCGCGGCTTGCGGTGACGACGGCACGGCCGGAACGAGCACGACCGCAGGCGGTGAGCCGACAACGACGGCGGCCCCGGACGGCACGACCACGTCGGTCGAGCCGGGCACCCCGTTCGAAGGGCTCACCGTCGACTCCGGCGGATGTGGCCGAGAGCTCGGCTACAACGATGCGGATGGCAACCCTGTGACCTATCAGGGCAAGATCGACACGATCACAGCGGTCGACGAGACCACCGTCGAGTTCGCCTTGTGCGGGCCCGACCCGGCCTTCCTGGCCAAGCTGGCATTCGTGCCCTTCGCCGTTCAGCCTGCCGAGCACCTGGAGGCCACCGGTGGCGGCCCGCTCGACAACCCGATCGGCACCGGTCCTTTCCAGCTCGGAGAGTGGGCCCGGGGCTCGGAGATCGTGATGAACCGCTTTGCCGACTACTGGGGGGACGCTCCGGCGTTCGACACCCTTGTCTTCCGCTGGGCCGCCGAGAGCACCGCTCGAATCATCGAGCTGCAATCCGGCAATGCCACCTACATCACCAATCTGGCGGCCAGTGACTACGCCACGATCGAGGGCGACGCCAACCTCCAGTTGCTGAACGACCCGAATCCCAATGTGTTCTACATCGGGATGACCAACACCTTCCCACCGTTCGACGACCCCCAGGTCCGTCAGGCAGTAGCCATGGGCATCGACCGTCAGCGGATCGTCGACAACTTCTACCCCGAGGGGTCCGAAGTCGCCGACTACTTCACGCCGTGCAACATCGGCAACGGTTGTGAGGGAGACCCCTGGTACGAGTTCGACCCCGAGGCGGCTAGGGAATTGCTGGCCGAGGCCGGCTTCCCGGATGGGTTCGACACCACGATCCGCTACCGGGACGTGTTCCGTGTCTACCTGCCCGAGCCGGGAGCCGTCGCCACCGAGTTGGCCACGCAACTCCAGGAGAACCTGGGCATCAACGCCACAGTCGAAGTTGTGGAGTCGGGTGCGTTCATCGAGCTCACCTCCGTGGGCGGTGCCGACGGCATCCACCTGCTGGGATGGGGTGCGGATTACCCGCATGTGACCAACTTCCTGGACACCCACTTCACCGGGCCCCAGTTCGGCGATACCATCCCCGAGCTGGTCGACCTCCTGGCGCAGGGCGCCTCGACGGTGGACGAGGCCGAAGCGGCCCCGATCTACGCCGAGGCGAACAACCTGCTGCGGGAGAACGTGCCGATGGTCCCGATTGCCCATGGGGCAGCGGCGGACGCCGCCGTGGCGTCGCTCCAGAACGCCGCGGTGCCTCCATTCGGGGCTCCGAAGTTCTCCGACATGGTTCCCGACGGCGACACGCTGGTGTTCTATCAGAACGCCGAGCCCATCTCGCTGTTCTGCCATGACGAGACCGACGGTGAGTCGCTGTCTGCCTGTGAGCAGGTCCTGGAAGGGCTCTACGAGTACGACAACACCGGGGTTCCGGTGCCGCTGCTCGCCGAGAGCTGTGACCCCAACGAAGACGGGACTGTCTGGACCTGCACGCTGCAATCCGGCGTGACTTTCCATGACGGATCCGCCCTCGACGCCAACGACGTAGTCAGGTCGTGGGGCGTCGGGATCGATGCCGCCGACCCGCTGCATGTGGGCAACACCGGTGGCTTCGAGTACTACGCCTATCTCTGGGGTGGTCTGATGAATGCCCCTGAGCCTGCGCCGGAGGGCTGAGCCAGCCGGCTCTGATGTTGGGGGTGGTCGTCCATGAGGCGGCCACCCCCACGTCGCCCACCTTCGCATGGCCGGTTACATCGTCCGCCGCACCCTGATCGCCCTGCCGGTCCTGGCAGGCGTCCTGCTGGTGGTGTTCATCCTGGTCCGAATCCTTCCCGGCGAGCCGTGCACGGCTTTGCTCGGGGAAAGGGCGACCCCCGAGTCGTGCGCCCGGTTCAACGAGGCCAACGGTCTCAATGACCCGATCCCGGTTCAATTGGGCCTCTATGCCCAGAAGGTCGTGACCGGGGACTTCGGCGACTCGATCCGCTTCTCCCGCCCCGTCAGCCAGATCCTCATCGAACGTCTCCCGGTGACCCTGGAGCTGGCCGTCTCCGCCCTGGTGGTGGCGATAATCGTCGGCGTGCCGCTCGGTGTCGTCGCCGCTCGCCGCCACAACACCGTCGTCGACATCGGTGCGATGGCCGTGGCCAATGTCGGCGTCTCGATGCCGATCTTCTGGCTGGGGCTGCTTCTCGCCTACGTGTTCGCCATCGTCCTCGGCAACACACCGCTCGCCCTGCCCGCCTCCGGGCGCATGCCTCCGGGGGTGCGCCCAGACGCATTCTGGGAGGTCTGGGGTCTGGAAGTAGGCGAGGCAGGCTTCGTGTCGGCGGCGGCCGAGTTCATCTCGAACATGCAGATCGTCAATGCCTTCCTCTCGGCGCAATGGGCCGTGATGTGGGTGGCCATCAAGCACCTGATCCTCCCCACCATCGCCCTGGCGACGATCCCGATGGCGATCATCGCTCGGATGACACGGTCCTCGCTTCTCGACGTCTTGGGTCGGGACTATGTCCGCACCGCCCGCGCCAAGGGTGCCGGTGAGCGCCGGGTGGTTCGCCATCACGCCCTCCGCAACGCAATGCTCCCGGTGGTGACCGTGATCGGCCTCCAACTGGGCGGGCTGCTCGGGGGGGCGGTACTGACCGAGACCGTGTTCGGCTTGGCAGGTGTCGGCACCGCTCTCTACGAGGCGATCACCTCCCGCGACTTCCCGATAATCCAAGGCTTCACCGTCGTCATCGCCACCACCTATGTCGTGGTCAATCTCCTGGTCGACATCTCCTATGGCTATCTCGATCCGAGAGTGAGGCTGGAATGACACTCCGACCCGACCTGAACGTCCCCAGCGCCGAGACGCTCCTCGAAATGCCTGGTTCGATGTGGCGCATCGCCTTGCGCCGCTTCCGGCAGCGGAAGCTGGGGATCACCGGGCTGGTCCTGGTCACGTTCATGGTGCTGGTCGCGTTCCTCGCTCCACTGATCGCCCCCTACGACTTCACGCAGGACTTCATCGGCGATCCGGGGGCGGAACGATGGGCCCCACCCTGCGTCACCGCCTTCGGGTGTGAGGGAACCCAGCATCTCATGGGTCTCGACGGCAATGTCCGGGACTTCTTCAGTCGCGTCGTGTACGCAGCCCGGGTCAGCCTTCCCCTCGGCTTCACCACGGTGTTGATAGGGATCCTCATCGGCACCGTCATCGGGGCCATCGCCGGCTACGCCGGAGGCTGGACGGACAACGTCCTGATGAGGATCATGGACGTGGTCCTCGGCTTTCCCTCGTTGATCCTCGCCATCGCCATCGTCTTCGTGCTAGGGCCCGGCATCCGCAACACGCTGCTCGCCATCGCCATCGTCACCATCCCCCAATACGCGCGGGTGATGAGAGCCTCGGTCCTCTCGATCAAGGAGGTGGACTATGTCACTGCCTCCCGCGCCCTCGGCGCCCCATCATGGAAGGTCCTGGTGACCCGGGTGGTCCCCAACGCCCTGACACCGCTGGTGGTGCTGGGGACCCTCGGGATCGCCACCGTGATCCTCGAGGCCGCCGCGCTCGGTTTCCTCGGGCTCGGCGCCCAGCCCCCGACCCCGGAATGGGGCGCCATGCTCGCCGCCGAGCGAGCCCGTATATTCACCGCCCCACACCTGATGATCTTCCCTGGTCTGGCGATCATGATCACCGTGCTCGGCTTCAACCTCATGGGTGACGGCCTGCGCGATGCCCTCGACCCGACTCTGAACCGATGAGCGCGGCGAGACCCCTACCCCAGTCACAGATCGACACCGATGTCCCGCTGCCGGTGCCGGCCGGGGAGCGTCTCCTCGAGATCAGAAACCTCAAAACCCATTTCGACACCCGGCAAGGGGTGGTGAAGGCCGTCGACGGGACCGACTTCCACGTGAACCGGGGAGAGGTGCTGGGGCTGGTCGGAGAGTCGGGGTGTGGCAAGTCGGTGACATCGCTCTCGATCATGGGGCTGGTCCCCCACCCCGGCGAGGTGGTGGGCGGCGAGATCCTCTTCGGGGGCAGGGACATCACCAAGATGAGGCCCGCTGAGGTGCGCGAGCTGCGTGGCGAGCACATCTCGATGATCTTCCAGCAGCCCACCTCGTCTCTCAACCCGCTGTACCGGGCCGGGGCCCAGATCAGGGAGGTCTTCGAGCTCCACCGGGACTGGAGCACGGAGGTCGAAGAAGAGAAAGTCATCGAGATGCTGGCCAAGGTGGGCATACCCGACCCCGAGCGACGGGCCGGGGCCTACCCCCACGAGCTCTCGGGCGGCATGGCGCAGCGGATCATGATCGCCATGGCGCTGGCCTGCGAGCCGGAGCTGCTCATCGCCGACGAGCCGACCACCGCTCTCGACGTCACCATCCAGGCCCAGATCCTCGACCTGATGCGCGACCTCCAGGCGACGTCGAAGACCGCCGTGATCCTCATCACACATGACCTCGGGATCGTGGCCGAGATGGCCGATCGCGTTGCCGTCATGTACGCCGGGGAGATCGTCGAGGAGACCGATGTCCACACGCTTTTCGAGAGCCCACAACATCCATACACCAGCGGCCTCATCGGCTCGATCCCGGTCCTCGGTGACCTCCGTGACCGTCTCGAGGTGATCCCGGGAATCGTCCCCTCGATGATCGATCTCCCACCGGGCTGCCGATTTGCCTCCCGCTGCGGGCCGAGGGTCGAGAACGGGCTCGAGATCTGCACCCGGCTCAAGCCCCGGCTCCGGGAGACCGAGGAAGGTCACCAGGTCCGCTGCTGGCTCTATCACGAGCCCGATGGAACCGAGACCGCATATGAGTGACGCCCTGGTCCAGATGCGGGACCTGGTCAAGGATTTTCCGGTGCGGGCCGGGGTGCTGCAGCGTCAGGTGGCATCGGTTCGGGCCGTCTCCGGAGTGGACCTCGACATCGCCAAGGGGGAGAGCCTGGGCTTGGTTGGCGAGTCCGGGTGTGGCAAGACCACCCTCGGCCGGTTGCTCACCCGGCTCCTCGAGCCGACCAGCGGGACGATCCGGTTCGACGGGGTGGACATCACCCATCTCAGCGGCAATGACCTCAAACCTTTCCGGCGGAGGGTCCAGATCATCTTTCAGGACCCGTTCGGATCGTTGGATCCCCGCTCCCAGGTGGGCCCGATCATCGCCGAAGGGCTCCGGCTCCACGGGGTCGGTGACCGCGACGAACGTCAGGAGCGGGTCAAGGAGATGCTGGAAATGGTTGGCCTGCGCGGCGCCCACGCCTCCAGGTACCCGCACGAGTTCTCCGGGGGACAACGTCAGCGGATTGGAATCGCAAGGGCGCTCATCCTCAATCCCGAGGTGGTCGTGGCCGATGAGCCGGTGTCGGCGCTCGATGTCTCGGTGCAGGCCCAAGTGCTCAATTTGCTGAAGGATCTGCAGAAAGAGCTTGGCCTGACCCTTCTGTTCGTGGCCCACAACCTGGCCGTGGTCGAGCACATATCGGACCGGGTCGCGGTCATGTATCTCGGCCGCGTCGTCGAGCTCGCAGATCGCGACGATCTGTACCGAAATCCGCTTCATCCCTACACCGAGGCATTGCTCTCGGCGATCCCGATCGCCGACCCGGCACGGCCTCGCAACAGGCGCATCCTGCAAGGGGAGATCCCGTCCCCCCTCAACCCACCGCCCGGGTGTCACTTCCACCCTCGCTGCCCCATCGCCCGCCAAGGCCTCTGCGACGTCGAGGACCCCCGCCTGATGGACTCCCCCGGAGGTCCCCAGCACCAGGCGGCGTGCTGGCTTCGGGCCGGTGAGCGGGCGTCGGCCTCGGCTGTCTGATTGGGACGCGCCGGGGAGACATACGAACCTGTGGCTCCAAGTCACGAAGGGGCCAACACATGAGCATCGAGAGGGTCGGAGTCATCGGCGGCGGGCTGATGGGCTCGGGGATCGCCGAGGTCTGCGCCCGGGCCGGCAGCGACGTCATCGTCCACGAGATCGACGCCGAGGCGGCCGAGGCCGCCAGGAGCCGTGTCGAGAGGTCGCTGGGGAGGGCCGTGGAGAAAGGGCGTCTCGACGAGCAAGAGAGCAGGTCGATCATGGGTCGCATCGCCCTCTCCACCGACCTCGCCGACCAGGCCGACCGCCAGCTGGTCATCGAAGCGGCCACCGAGAACGAAGAGCTGAAGAAGCAGATCTTTGCCGAATTGGATGCGGTCGTGCCCCGCGAGTCGATCCTCGCCTCCAACACCTCGTCGATCCCGATCACACGGATCGCGGCGGCCACCACCAGACCCGACCAGGTCATCGGCCTCCACTTCTTCAACCCGGTGCCGGTGATGGGACTGGTCGAGCTGGTGACGACCGTGATGTCATCGCCCGATGTGGTGTCCAGCGCCCAGGAATACGCCGAGTCGACCCTGGGAAAGACCGTGATCCGAGCCAAGGACCGGGCCGGGTTCATCGTCAACATGCTGCTTGTCCCCTACATGCTGGGTGCGATCCGGATGTTGGAGTCGGGCGTGGCCAGCCGGGAGGACATCGACGCCGGGATGCGGCTCGGGGCCAATCACCCGATGGGGCCGCTCGAGCTAGCCGATTTCGTCGGGCTCGACACCATGAAGCACATCGCCGACGTCCTCTTCGACGAGTTCAAGGAGCCGTTCTACGCCTCCCCACCCCTGCTCACCCGCATGGTCGAATCCGGTCTCCTCGGGCGCAAGGCCGGACGGGGCTTCTACGAGTACGGCTGAGCGGACCACCAACTAACCAACCTGCCCGCTCAACACAGCTAGTGGCCCGTCTCACAAATACTTGTGGCGTCTCTCCGGCCCTCGGAGACACGCGCACACTATTTACGCGACGGACCACTAGCTGTTCAGGATCACGACCGGGCAGGGAGCGAGCCGTGCCAGGTACTCCACCCGGGGGCCGAGATGGAGCCGGGTGGTGCCGGCTCGAACACTGGTCCCCAGCACCAGCAGGTCGGCTTGGAGCTCGACGATGGCGTCGAGGATCCCGGTCTCGACATCATCGGCCTCGACCACCACGGTCTCCACCTGCTGGCCGAGCCGGGCTGCCACCATCTCCAGCTCGGCGGTGACATCGAGGGCCAGCGACGTTCGCAGCCCGGCGAGACGCGTGGGCGTGACCACGTGCACGGCGGTGACCACCGCGTCGGCGCCGGCCAAGGCAAAGGCGAGGTCGGCGGCATTGCGTGAGCTGGTGCTGGCGTTGGCGGGAACCAGGATGCGAGTGGGCGCCCAGTCCTCGGGCACATTTTCCCCCCTCACCACCAGGGTCGGGGCCCGGGATAGCTTGATCAGGTCGTCGATGACCGGTCCGAAGATCGAGTCCTGGGACTGGCTCAGGGTCGGGGTCCCGATAACCAACAGGTCGTAATCCCCCTCAGCCTCGGCCAGGATGACCTGCACCGGGTCGTGACTCGGCACCACCTTGGTTGTGGTGCCCCGGGTGAACACGCTCCGCAGGTCATCGAGGTATCGCCCGGCCAGAGCCCGGTCCGAGGCATCGGCGACCGCCAGCAGCGTGGTGGAGATCTTGTTGGCTTGCCCGAGCCTGGCGACCAGCACCGCCTGGATGGTCTGGGTCCCCACCTGGCCGATGCGGGGACGCACCGGCACCAGGACCCTGCGCAGACCAGACAGGAAGCTGTCGCGGAGGGCCTCCTCCTTGGCAAGCCGCCGCTCCTCCTCCGCCTCAGGCTCCACCCTCGCCAGGCAGAAACGCAGGGCGAAGGGCGCCATCACCGAGGTCACCACGGCCATCAGGACGATGATGGAGAACATCTCTGAGGTGAGGATCCCGAGCGAGAGGCCGATGGTGGCGATGATGATCTCGACGGCACCTCGCGCGTTCAGCCCGGAGCCGAAGGCGAGCGCCTTCCAGTGGCCTTGGCGGGAGAAGAGCCGTGCCCCGGCATAGGCCCCCGCCACCTTCCCGAAAGTGGCGACGACGATGACCAGCAAAGTGAGAGCGAGCAGCTCGGGCTCGAGAAGGCCCGCGATGTCGACCTTGAGACCGGCCACCGCAAAGAAGATGGGGGCAAAGATGGCCAGGGCCACGCTTTCGAGCTTGTGGATCACATCGACGGGCAGTCGGGGAAGCCGGCCGAAGAGGATCCCGATGGCAAAGGCTCCGATGACCGGCTCCAAGTGGAGAAGCTGGGTGAATGCGCCCCAGGCGAAGGCGAGGACGACGACGAGAGTCAGCAGATAGTCGCGCCCGCGGAACCGATCCTGGATCAGGCTCAACCCTCGCTCCACCAGCAGCCGCCCGATGCTGATCGTCGCCAGGAGGAAGATCAACACCATGCCCACGGCCTGGACCACGGTTACCGATCCGATGGCGCTGGCATTCGCCAGGGCGGTCACCAGGCCGAGCAGGGTCCATCCCGTAATGTCGTCGATCATGCCCGCGGCCAGCACGGTCTGACCGAACTCGCGACGCATCAGGTCGAGGTCCATCAGCACTCGGGCCAGGACCGGGATCGCCGAGATCGACAAGGCAGTTGCCACGAAGAGTGCGAAGATCGTCCGGTCCGAGGGATCGACGAGGAGGTGATCGGGGAGATAGAGCCCGAGGACGACACCTGACGCAAACGGCACGACGAGGCCACCGGCGGCCACTCCCAGGGCGACTCCGATCCGGCGCCTGATCAGGGCGAGATCGGTCTCGAGCCCGGTGACCACCAGCAGCAGCATCACGCCGATCAGGCCCACCACTTCGAGAAGATGGCCCTGCACCTCGGTTTGGGGCAGGATCCACTCGCCGATCTGCGGAACCACGCCCGACAGGAGCGACGGGCCCAAGATCACGCCGGCGAGGATCTCGCCCACCACGGTCGGCTGGCCCAGCCTGTGAGAGAGGCCGCCGAGGAGCCTGGCGGCGGCAAGCAGGACCGCGATCTGTATCACGAGTTGCAGCACCTCGTCGTGAGACGCGGCGCCGAATGTCTCCAGCATCGGGTGTAGCTCTTCCTCTGTCGCCTTGGGAGTTAGCTGACGGACTCGGGCAGGAAGCTCGCCCTACCAGGGTGATGCCTGGATTCGCCCCACGAAGAATTTGGTTCCCCCCACCCGGCGCTCACCGGGTTCGGCGGTTGCGGCAATTTAGCACCGGATCGGTTCCGCGTGACAAGGCACCGACCCGGCGATAGATTGATGACTAGTCCAGTCGGCTGTGGAAAAAATGGGCCATGCGGCCCATGCCCAAACCAGGGGTTTTTCGGAATTATCCACAGGGCAGGTCATTGGGAGACTCTGGAAGGGGCTAGGAGAAGACGATGTTGGCACCAGACCACGTGGAAGCGGGCCAGACGAGGTCTAATCAGAGCGACGGGCTCGGAATCATCGCCGACCTTCTCGAGATCGAGCGTTACCGGATCGGGGAATGGGATGAGACCTACGCCCGCCTCTATGCCATCGACTGCGCCTCGATCGTGTATCGATATCACATCCCCGATCTGAACGAGATGGCACGCGACCTGGTCCAGCGCCTGCTTCACCAGGCCCGGCAACTGGTGACGTCGGGACGTGAGCGGGAATTGGCTTCGATCGAACGGGCCTTGATGACCGGGCTCGACGCCGCCTCCAGTGTCACTCGCTCGGTGTGGCTGGTTGCCTTGAATGCGGTCCTCCCCGATCCGTTCCGGGCGGCTGTCATGAGCACCGAGGCCGCCCTGCTCGCCTTCGGGCGGGGACCCAACCCCCGGCGGGACGCGGTGGCCGAATCGGTACGGCGCCGACTCCTCTCCCGCACCGAAGAGGCTGCGCTGCTCGGGGTCGCCGGCCCCCAGCAACGTCTGCCCTACGCAGTCGCCTGAGGGCGGTCCGGGTGTCGACCCGGCTCGAGGCGATCCAAGCCGACATCACCACGATCGAAGTCGACGCAATAGTCAACGCCGCCAACTCATCGCTGATGGGTGGTGGCGGGGTGGACGGGGCGATTCATCGTGCCGGCGGACCGGCCATCCTCGCCGCATGCCGGGAGATCGTCGCCAAGCAGGGTGGGCTTGCAACCGGCGAGGCGGTGATAACCACCGCAGGCGATCTACCGGCTCGGCACGTGATCCACACCGTGGGGCCGATCTGGGGCACCGTCTCCGAGGACGAGGCGGTGACGCTGCTCGCCTCCTGCTACCGGAACAGCCTCGACCTGGCCCGCAGCGCGAAATGTCGCACCGTGGCGTTTCCCAATATCTCGACCGGTGTCTACCGATTCCCGAAAGAGCTGGCGGCGCGGACCGCGGTGGCGGAGGTCGAAAGC
>JBOGEU010000476.1:0-2917 GCA_050741995.1 Acidimicrobiia bacterium
TGCACACCATGAGCATTGCAAAGGGGGCGTCCTACGCCACGATGGTCAGTCACCGGTCGGGTGAGACCGAGGACAGCTTCATCGCTCACCTCGCCGTCGCCACCAATGCAGGTCAGATCAAGAGCGGTGCCCCGGCCCGTGGCGAGCGCACCGCCAAGTACAACCAACTGCTTCGCATCGAAGAGGCATTGGGCGATGAGGCCCGCTTCGCCGGGTGGGACACGTTCCGGAGGCCGCGTTGACCATTCTCCGCCGCCCCGGGATCGCACTTGTCACCCTCTTGTTCATCCTCCTCGGCGCCGCCTTTCTCACCCAGGTCGTGCCCTACCGGCAGATCATGGAGTCCCAGAGGCAGGTGTCCTCGGCGCAGGACCGACTCGATGCCCTCGAGGCCGAGAACGAGACGTTGCAGGCCGACGTCGAGGCTCTCAGCACCGACGAGGAGATCGAGAAGCTCGCCCGGGAGAAGCTCGGATACGCCCGTCCCGGTGAGACCGCCTACGTCGTGCTCGACCCGCCGGGTGGAACGGACACCACCCCGACCACGACGCCGGAACCGGTCGCCCCGGACAAGACGTGGGTGGACGAGCTGTGGGAGTTCATCACCGGCGAGGACCTGGGCTCGCCCGGATGAACGGCTCTGACGACCGCCGTGTCGTCGAGACTCAGATCGGCCGCCCGCTCCGTGCAGACTCGACGCCGGTTTCCCGATGTCATCTCGATCTCCCCGTGGTGGTCCAGGTCCCGCCGATCCTCGACGACGGCACGCCCTTTCCCACGCTCTATTGGCTGACCTGTCCCTTGGCGACCGGCCGCATCGGTCGTCTCGAGGGATCGGGTGGCATCAAGCGACTGGAGCAGAAAGCCGAGGTCGATCCCGACTTCGGCCGGCGTCTCGACGAGGCCAACGCCGCATACGAGGAGGCACGGGACGCCTTGGTGCCTGGGGATGCTTCGCCGGCGCCCTCCGGTGGTGTCGGGGGCACCACGACCGGGATCAAGTGTCTCCACGCCCACTATGCCCACACCAGGGGCGGTGGCGAGAACCCGGTTGGAGAGCTGGTCCGGGACTGGATAGAGCCCCTCGACTGCACCGAGCCCTGTGTCCTCGGCGGTGAGAAGAACCCGGCCTGGGCCCCATACCCGTGAAGGTTGGTGCCGTCGATATCGGGACCAACGCGATGCGTCTGCTGATCACCGACGGGACCAACGAGGCGGGGCGGTGGACGGAGATCACCGGTCTGGGCCGGGGGGTGGACCGCAACGGCGCCCTCTCCCCGGAAGGGATCGAGGAGACCCTGGCTGCCCTGGCCAGGTTCGGGGCCAGGATGGACATGGAGGGCGTGGAACGGAGGATGGCGATCGCCACCTCGGCGGCCCGTGATGCCTCGAATCGGGATGTGTTCTTCGATCTGGCCGATTCGGCCCTCGGAGTGAGGCCGACGCTGGTTTCCGGTGAGGAGGAGGCGCATCTCGCCTTCGCCGGCGCAACCGGCGGCGTCGACGCCGAGGTACCGATCGTGGTCTCCGACATCGGCGGCGGGAGCACCGAGTTCGTCACCGCCGAGAGCGGTGTGTCCATCGACATCGGATCGGTTCGTCTCACCGAGCGAGCCATTCCCACCCGTCCGGCGCCGCCGGCGGAGATCGAGGCGGCGCGGTCGTTGGTTGCCGATCTGTTCGGTGACGTCGACTACGGCCTCGGCACCCTGATCGGGGTGGCCGGCACGTGGACCAGTCTCGCCGCCATCGCCCTGGGGCTCCCCGAGTACTCGCGTGATCGGGTGCACGGCTCCCGGATCACACGATACGAGCTGGGGTCTGTGATCGGCTCACTTGCCGGGAGGACGGTCGAGGAGACGGCCGCCATCCCCGCCCTCCACCCGAAGCGGGCGCCGGTCATCCTGGCCGGCGCCCTGGTGGCGGAGGGCGTGATGGACTGCCTGGGCGCCGACGATGTACTGGTGTCGGAGCAGGACACACTCGATGGCGTCGCAATGGAGCTGCTGGCTATACGCTGAGACATGACCCGGGCCCGGGTGGCGGAATGCAGACGCGAGGGGCTTAAACCCCCTTGAGCCGAATCGGCTCGTGTGGGTTCGAATCCCACCCCGGGCACAATGTCGTGTCTCAGGACATCCCGGACAGGGCGCGACCCTACTGGCCTGCCCGGACAGGCTCGCTCCGGCGATAGACACTCAGCGCAAGCGTGTAAGACACGACCAGGATGCCCACGCTCCATGTAAGAGCGGCCCATATGTCGGCGCCAGGGGTGCCGTCGGTCAGCAGCGAGCGCATCGTCTCGATGATCGGTGTCATCGGCTGGTTCTCGGCAAAGCTCCTGAGCAACGGTGTCATCGAGTCGGTCGGCACAAACGAGGGACTGAGGAAGATCAGCAGCAGCAGGAGATAGCTGAAGGCACCGGCGCCTTCCATTGTCTTGGCGAGCAGGCCGAAGAACATGGCCAACCACGTGGTGGCCAGCGTGAACAGCACCAGAAGGCCGCCGAACCACAGCCAGGAGGCAACGCCCGCCGTCGGGCGAAACCCGACGACGAATGCCACCACGATTACCAGGGAGCAGGAGAAGAGGTTGGATAGAGTCGACGACAGCGCCTGCCCGCTCAACACCGATGATGGAGCCACCGGCATCGTCTTGAAACGGCTGATGATGCCATTCTGGAGGTCCATGCTGAGTCGCACCGCGGCATAAGCGATGCCGCTCACCACCGTCAGGATGATTACCCCGGGTGTGATGAAGTCGACGTACTCGATCGAGCCGGTCTGTGCCCCGAGTGCGCCACCGAACACATAGACGAAGAGCAGCAACATCGCGATCGGCGTCAAGACGACGGTGATGATCGTGTCGAGGCTGCGCGTCGTTTGACGGATGCTTCGTTTGGCCATGGTCCACGTG
>JBOGEU010000477.1:0-7106 GCA_050741995.1 Acidimicrobiia bacterium
ACCTGCACCCGATCGTCCTCCTCGAGGCGGAGGAGACCGAGTACTGGCGCCCCATGCTCCAGTTCATCAACGACCACCAGCTCGCCAACGGCCTGATCAGCGAGTCGGACCTCGCCATCTTCCTCCACACCACCGACCACCGGGCGGCGGCCGAGCACATCTGGCACTTCTACTCCAACTTTCACTCCCAGCGCTACTCGGGCGGCCGGCTGGTGCTGCGGCTGCGGGTGGCTCCCGACGACTCGATGCTGGCCGATTTGAACCGGGAGTTCGCCGATATCGTCGTCGAGGGAGGCATCGAGCGGGTCGAGGCCAGCCAGGCCGAGATCGATGACGCGGACGCCCTAGATCTCGATCGCATCGCTCTTGTTTTCGACCGACGCCATTTCGGCCGTTTGCGCATGCTGATCGACCGTCTCAACGAGATCGTGGTCACCGCCAAAGAGATCCACCTGCCCGAGCCGATGAGCGAGGAACACGCCGAAAGACCCTGGTAGGGGCGATTTCACCTTGGGATTAAGTTGGGCATGCGCACTAACATCGGGGTGTGCGCGACATCCTCTCCGACCTGGTAGCCGAGCAGCAGTTCCTCGATCAGTCCCTGCAGAGGATCCCGATCAAGATCTGGGACATGGTCACACCGTCGAAGCCGTGGACGGTCAGGGACATCATTGCCCATCTCGCCGACTTCGAGGAGCTTGCCGCCGACACCATCGCCGGGGGAGACAAGCTCAAGCGCTGGCAGACAACACCCGATCTCAACCCGCTCAAGGCCGAAGCGATCAAGAAGGGCCGTGGGATGCGGCCCCAGGATGTGATCGAGTGGTGGCGCGGGGGCCGGGCGAAAGTCGTCGAGCCGCTGTCCCACATGGACGCCGACTCGAGGATCGAGTGGATCGAAGGAGACATGAGTGCCCGCACCTTCGCCACGTTCCGACTGATGGAGACGTGGATGCATGGTCTCGACATCTATGCCACTCTCGGTCTCGAGGTCGAGGACACGGCGAGGATCCGCCATGTCTGCTGGCTGGGATGGAAGACCCTGCCTCATGCCTTCAAGCAGGCCGGCGAGGACTACGAGCCGGTGCGCATCGAGGTGATCGGCCCCGGTTACGCCAAGTGGGTCTACGGCCCCGAGGACACCGACCAGCTCATCAAAGGATCGGCTTCGGACTGGGCCCGGATCGCGGTGCGCCGGATGAAGCCACAGAAGGGCCATCTCAAGGTTACGGGCGAATACGCGGAGAAAGCACTCCAGGTCGCCAAGGCCTTTCTCTGAGCGGATCCCTCCCCCCTGCGCCGCCACCGGATCGGCGCCTGTCGCTAGATGGGAAGCGCCCGGCGCGATGAGATGACGCCGGTGTTGAACCCGGCGAGATGGAGCCTCCCCGAGAAGCGGGCGTGCTCGATCTTGAGACAGCGGTCCTGGACGACGGTGAGACCCGCATCGGTCGCCTTCGCCGCAGCCTCGTCGTGACGCAGCCCCAACTGGAACCACACCACCTTGGCGCCGATGGCGATCGCATCCTCGACGACGCCAGGCAACTCGTCGCGCCGCCGGAAGACATCGACGATGTCGGGGACAACGGGCAGGTCGGCCAGTGACGGGTAGCTCTTCAGACCGAGGATCTCGTCGTACATCGGGTTGACCGGGTACATCTCGAGATTGGTCCGCACCAGGTAGGCGGCGACGAAGTTGGACGATCGCAGCGGGTTGGCCGAAACCCCGACCAGGGCCACGGTCCGCGCATTCTGGATGATCTGGAGCCGCTCGAGGGCGGTGGCGTCGTGGACCAAGGTCGTCATTTGCCGGCTCCTTCAAGGGCCTGGCCCAGGTCCCACAGGATGTCATCGATGTCCTCGAGCCCGACCGAGATCCGGATCATCTCGTCGCTGACGCCTGCGGATCTGCGCTCCTCGACCGGCACCTGCTGGTGGGTGGTGCTCGCCGGATGGATGACCAGAGTCTTGGCGTCTCCGACATTGGCCAGGTGCGAGGACAGCTCCACCCCGGCGATGAACCGCGCCGCCGCATCGAAACCGCCTTTCACCCCGAAGGTGAAGACCGCACCCGGTCCCTCAGGGACGTATCTCCTTGCCAGGTCGGTCCACGGGTTGTCGGAGAAGATCGGGTAGCGCACCCAGGCCACATCAGGATGGTCTCGGAGGAACTCGGCCACCTTTCGCGCGTTCTCGGTGTGCCGGGCCATGCGCAGCGAAAGGGTCTCCAGCCCGAGCAGGAGGACGAAGGAGTTGAAGGGCGACAAGGCGGCGCCGATGTCGCGCAGCGTCTCCACCCGGGCCTTCATCAGGTAGGCATACTCACGGAAGTTCTCCCAGAACATCAGGTCGTGATACGCCGGCGAAGGGTCGGTGATCCCGGGGAACTTCCCGTTGTCGAAGGGGAACAGGCCCGACTCGACTATCACCCCTGCGATGGCGACCCCATGGCCTCCGATGAACTTCGTCGCCGAGTGCACGACGATGTCGGCTCCGTGCTCGATCGGGCGGCACAGATAGGGAGTGGCAAAGGTGTTGTCGACGATCATCGGGATCCCGTTGTCGTGGGCGATCGCCGACACCGCCTCGATATCGAGTATGTCGGCCGCCGGGTTGCCGATGGTCTCCCCGTAGACCGCCTTGGTCTTCTCCGTGATCGCATCCTTGATCGCGGCATGGTCGGCAATGTCGACGAAGGTGACGTTGATCCCCATCCTTCGCAGGGTCACGTCGAATTGGGTGTAGGTCCCGCCGTACAGCGACTTCGAGGCAACGATCTCGTCACCGGCGTTGCAGAGGGTGAAGATCGACACCAGCTGTGCCGCCTGGCCCGACGACGTGGCCAGAGCCCCCAGTCCACCCTCCAGGGACGCCATGCGCTCCTCGAAAGCGGCGGTGGTCGGGTTGCCGATCCGGGTGTAGATGTTGCCGAAGCTCTGCAACGAGAACAGGTCTGCGGCCTGTTGGGCGTCCTCGAAGACGAACGAGGTGGTGGCGTATATCGGCATCGCCCTGGCGCCGGTCTCGGGATCCGGTCGCTGACCGGCGTGTATCTGACGGGTATCGAACCCGAATTGGTGATCGCGTTGTTCCATGACGGTTTCTCCTGTCCTACGCGCTCTTCCGAGCACCGCGACGGATAGCCGTCCTCGGCCACTCATCGTTCAGGCATTGGCACCGTTCGTGTCGGTTGCCGCGGTTTCAAAGGGCCTGTCCCTCCACCGCTCTTGATGAGCGCGTCTTTCGCTTTTCACAAGATAACCAGCGAGCGAACCACCTCCAACTCTGTGAGCCGCCAGATGGCTAGTCCTGACGAGCAGGCCCATATAGTCCATTTGGCCCATACATTCTCGAGCCGCCGATGACGAGACTGCCCCGTGGGTGATTTCGTAATGCGGGAACTACCAAGAGACATACTCATCGAGGTCATGGAAGACGTGATCGAGGACCTTCACGGACACGTCCACCGGGTCTCCGATCTCTCCGTCAACCTCGGGACCGGCCTCGGTTTGGGCGAGATCGACCTCGATCGCCTGGCGCTCGCCGGGGTCCTCCACGATGTCGGCAAAATCCATCTCGATCCTGGCATCCTGGGCAAGCCGGGCCCTCTCGACGACAGCGAGCGTGAGCTCATGAACCGTCATCCCGAGCTCGGGTTCGCCATGACCCGCAATCGTCTCGACCCCAAGGTCGCCGAGGCAATCCTCTATCACCACGAGCGATTCGACGGACGGGGCTATCCCTTCGGCCTCACCGGCGAGGAGATCCCGATCCTGAGCCGGATAATCCTCGTCGCCGATGCCTTCGATGCCATGACCTCGACGCGTGCCTATCAGCCGGCGCTCCCGGTCGAGTTCGCGGTCAACGAGATCCAGAAGCACTCCGGGTCCCAATTCGACCCCCAGGTGGTCGCCATGTTCCTCGAGCTCGCCGCCATAAACCAGCTTCCCCTCGAGCTCTCTGCGTAGGGCGGGCCCAACCGCCCTCCCGGACTCGGTGCTCAGGGCCGGACAACAGACCCGTGCCACGCTATCGCGGACCGGCCTTGTCCTCGACCTCTGATAATTTCCCGGTGTGGACCCACTCGCTGCCTTCACCCAGCCGACCCGGACCTGGTTCGAGGCATCGTTCCATGAGCCGACACCGGCTCAGGCCCTCGGATGGCCGGCCATCGCCGCCGGTGAGCACACCCTCATCCACGCCCCCACCGGCTCCGGCAAGACGCTGGCCGCATTCCTCTGGACCATCGATCGGCTCCTCACCGAACCGGTTCCCGACAAAGCCGACCGTTGCCGAGTCCTCTACGTCTCGCCGCTCAAGGCCCTGGCCCACGACGTCGACCGCAACCTTCGGGCCCCTTTGGCCGGGATCCGTCATGCGTCGAGCCGGATCGGGGGCCCGGCGCTGCCTTCGATCGAGACCTTCCTCCGCACCGGCGACACCCCTCAGCAGGATCGCCGCAGGATGCACCGCAACCCCCCCGATATCCTGATCACCACGCCGGAGTCGCTCTACCTCATCCTCACCTCGGCGGCCCGGGAGATCCTGCACAGTGTCCGCTGGGTGATCGCCGACGAGATCCACGCGGTGGCGCCGGCGAAACGGGGAGCGCATCTCGCCCTGTCCCTCGAGCGTCTCGAGGAGATCGCAGACTTGGCCCCGCAGCGGATCGGGCTGTCGGCCACACAGCGCCCGCTGGAGACGATCGCCCGCTTTCTCGGAGGTGGGGAGATAATCGACGACGTCTGGGCACCCCGCCCCGTGACCATCATCGACGTCCCCCACCAACGAGGCCTGGACATCGAGATCGTGGTCCCTGTCGAGGACATGAGCGAGCCTGGCGAAGCCGATCCCCTCGATCCCGACCAGACGATGACCCGTTCGATCTGGCCCACCGTCTACCCCCGTCTCGTCGAGGAGATCCTCGCTCATCGGAGCACAATCGTCTTCGCCAACTCGAGACGTCTCGCCGAGCGTCTCTGCTCCGAGATCAACAACCTCGCCGGTGACGACATCGCGCGGGCCCATCACGGCTCCGTCGCCCGGGAGCAACGGCTCCAGATCGAAGAGTCCCTGAAACGTGGCGACCTCAGGGCCGTGGTCGCCACCTCCTCGCTCGAGCTCGGGATCGACATGGGCGCCGTCGATCTGGTGATCCAGGTCGAGGCGCCGACCTCGGTGGTCTCCGGCCTGCAGCGGGTGGGCAGATCCGGCCATCAGGTGGGCGGCGTGTCCAAGGCCCGGATCTTCCCCAAATACCGGGGCGATCTCCTGGTGTCGGCCGTGATCGCCAACGAGATGACCGAGAGCAGGGTGGAGAGCACCCGGATCCCGGCCAACCCTCTCGATGTCCTCTCCCAGCAGATAGTGGCCCGTGTCGTGGCCGGAGCCGCAACCGCGGACGGGCTGTACCAGATGACGAGGAGGGCCGCTCCTTACGCCGAGCTGAGCCGTCAGGTGTTCGACGAGACACTGGACATGCTCGCCGGGAGGTACCCCTCCGACCTGTTCGCCGAACTGCGGCCGAGGATCAACTGGGACCGGGTGACCGGGGAGATCACCCCACGCCCCGGTGCGCTCCAGCTCGCCGTGACCAACGCCGGGACCATCCCCGACCGGGGGTTGTACCGGGTGACCCTCCCCGACGGCAGCCGGGTCGGCGAGCTCGACGAGGAGATGGTCTACGAATCACGAGAAGGCGACGTCTTCCTGCTCGGGAGCACGGCGTGGCGCATCAGCCAGATCACCCATGATCGGGTCGAGGTGACACCGGCGCCGGGCCATGGGGCGGCAAAGATGCCCTTCTGGCACGGCGACATGCTCGGTCGGTCGCTGGAGACGGGAAGGGCGATCGGCCGATTCGCCCGGGAGTTGGGCGGAATCGGGCCCGAGTCCGCGGAGATGCTGCTCCGCACCAGGCACCGGCTCGATGAGCTGGCATCACGCAACCTGGTGGCATATCTCCGTGAGGAGCGCGAGGCCACGGGCGTGATTCCCAGCGATCAGACCATCGTCGTCGAGCGATTCCGTGACGAGATCGGTGATTGGAGACTGGTCATGCTCTCCCCGTTCGGGGCCAGGATCCATGCCCCGTGGGCGATGTCCCTCCGTCACCGGTTCCGGGACCGTTACGGCACCGATGTCGACGCCATCTGGTCCGACGACGGGATCGCATTCCGGTTCCCCGACTCCGACGACCCGCCCACCGCCGACGACCTCCTCCTCGACCCCGAAGACGTCGAGGCGCTGCTCGTCGACCATCTCGGCGACACCGCCCTGTTCGCCGCCCGGTTCCGCGAGGCGGCCGGGCGATCCCTGCTCCTGCCCCGGCGCCGCCCCGGGGAGAGGACACCGCTCTGGCTGCAACGACGCCGCTCGGCCGACCTGCTCGGGGTGGCCAAGCAGTTCGGTTCGTTTCCGATCATCCTCGAGGTGTACCGGGAGATCCTCCAGGACGATTTCGACCTCCCGGGCCTGGTCGAGATTCTCGGTGACATCCGGGCCCGGCGGATCAGGGTGGCACCGGTCGACACCGACGGGCCCAGCCCATTTGCCTCTTCTCTCCTGTTCTCGTTCATCGCCGCCTACCTGTACGAGGCCGATGCCCCTCTCGCCGAGCGCCGTGCGGCCGCCCTGACCCTCGATCGGGATCTCCTCCGCGAGCTGCTGGGCGAAGGTGAGCTGCGAGAGCTGATCGACCCGGAGGTGGTGGCCGCCGTGGAGCTCGAATTGCAGCACCTGACCGACGGCCGCCGGGTGGCCCGGCCCGACGGCGTGCACGACCTGCTCCGCGACCTGGGCCCCTTGACCCTGTCCGACATCGAGGTGAGGACCGAGGGCCTGGCCGTCGCCGCGGTGCTCGAGGAGCTGGAAGCACAACGCCGGGTGGTCGTGATCACCCTGGCGGGCACCAACCGCTGGGCGGCGGTGGAAGACGTGTCGCGTCTCCGCGACGCACTCGGTGTCCAGCCACCGGCCGGTGTCGCCCACGTGTTCCTGGAGCCCGTGGCCGACCCGCTCGGTGACGTGATCGGGCGCTATGCCCGAACTCATGGGCCGTTCACGGTGAACGATGCCGCCGATGCGCTCTTCGTCCCCAGCGGGAT
>JBOGEU010000478.1:0-3155 GCA_050741995.1 Acidimicrobiia bacterium
TCGGTGGCGGCATGCCTTCAGCGGTTCGAACCGGTGCCGGGGGTGCAGTACGCAGTAAACGACCCATTCGCCGGCGGGACCCATCTCAACGACCTGACTCTGGTGGCACCGGTGTTCCTCGGATCGCAGCACGTGGCATGGGTGGCCAATCGAGCCCATCATGCCGACGTTGGAGGTGAGGCCCCGGGGTCGATGCCGGCTCAGGCGGTCCGGCTCGACCAGGAGGGCCATATCGTCTCGCCCATGGTCGCTTTCGCCGACGGCGACTGGGCCGAGGAGTTCGCCGGGCCGTTCATATCGGCCTCCAGAACCCCTTGGGAGCGAAAAGGGGATCTCGAGGCCCAGATCGGGGCCAATGCGGTGGGGGCGGCCCGGATCGCAGAGCTGGTTCGCCAACAGGGAGTGGCGGCTTTCGCCGTTCTGACCGGGTCGCTGCTCGACTACGGAGAGCGACGGATGACTGCGGCCGTCGGAAAGCTTCCCGACGGCGAGTACTCATTCGTCGACTTCATGGAGCACGGTGAGGACGACGTCGGGATCCGGGTGAAGGTCACGATCGATGGCAGCTCGTTGCTCGCCGACTTCTCGGGCAGCGATCCCCAGGTTGCGGCCAATTTCAATGCGGTCGAGGCGGTGACCCGGTCATGTCTCTACTTTGCGGTCCGGGTCGCCACCGATCCGACGATCCCCGCCAACGGGGGCTGCTACCGACCCCTCGGTCTCATCGCTCCTCCGGGCACGGTGGTGAGCGCCCGACCGCCTGCTGCTGTCGCCGCCGGGAATGTGGAGACCAGCCAACGGATCGCCGACGTGCTGCTCGGTGCGCTCGCCCAGGCTGCCCCGGGCCGGGTTCCGGCCGCATCGCAGGGGACGATGAACAATGTGCTGATCGGAAACGGCGACTTCGCCTACTACGAGACCGTGGCCGGTGGCCAGGGCGGTCGTCCCGGGGCGGCGGGCCAGTCCGGGATCCACACCGGCATGACCAACACCGAGAACACGCCGATCGAGTCGCTCGACACCCACTATCCGTTCCGCGTCGAGCGTTACACGCTGCGGCGGGGGAGTGGCGGGGCCGGGCAGTTCCCCGGTGGCGAGGGGATCGAACGGGAGATCCTGTTCCTCACGGGCGCCACTCTGTCACTGATGGGCGAGCGTCGCCGAAACCGGCCTTGGGGCCTGGCGGGTGGCGAGCCCGGGGCGACGGGCGAGGACTGGCTGATCCGCAAGGACGGCTCCCGCCACCGTCTCCCTGGCAAGACCACCCTCGACGTCGACCCCGGCGAGCGCCTCCTCGTCCTCACCCCGGGCGGCGGCGGCTGGGGACCAAGACCGTGAACCTCAGCTTCCACGTTTCACATTTGAAACAAGCGGTCTCAACTTCAACCGAATGTGATCGCAGATCGTCGAACTCGAGACAGTTCGTTTCATATCTGATGCGCAGAAGCTGAGGTTGGCGTTCGTCCGCATCGGGTGGGGAAAACTACGCTCACCCGGGTGACACTGATCGACGAGTTGCGGGGGGTGTTGGGGGAGGAGCGGGTTCTCGATGAGCCGCTCGAGCTCTATCTCTTCTCCAAGGACTCTTCGTTGATCCGGGGCCAGCCCACCTGCGTGGTTTTCCCGGAGACGACCGACGAAGTGGCGAGTATCGTCAGGATCGCCGAGAAGCATCACGCCCCACTGGTCGCCCGCGGGGCAGGCACCGGTCTCGCCGCCGGCGCCACCCCCAGCGAGGGCGGGATCGTGCTCACCACGACTTCGATGAACGAGATCGAGATCGACCCGGAGAACCGAACGGCATGGGTCGGCGCCGGTGTGATCAACCTCGACCTGACGAAGGCGGCCGAGCCCTACGGCCTCCACTTTGCCCCCGACCCGTCGTCGCAGTCGGCGTGCACCATCGGCGGCAACGTCGCCAACAACTCGGGCGGCGCCCACTGTCTCGCAGAGGGGGCGACCACCAGCCACGTACTCGGTCTCGAGGTGGTCCTGACCGGTGGACAGGTCCTGGTCCTCGGGGGTCAGGCCCCGGACATGCCCGGTCTCGACCTGAAGGGGCTGATTGTCGGGTCGGAGGGCACGCTCGGTGTGGTGACCAGGGCATTGGTCCGCCTGCTCCCCATCGAGCCCGACGTGAGGACACTGCTCCTCGACTTCGATCATCTCAGCGGGGCGACGAAGACCGTCTCCGATGTCATCGCCTCCGGTCTGGTCCCGGCCGCTCTCGAGATCATGGACCAGAAGATGACCACGGCCGTCGAGAACTGGCTGCATGCGGGTCTTCCGACTTCGGCGGCCGCCGTGCTGCTGGCGGAGGTGGTGGGCGACCCCGAGGCGGTGGAGGCCGAAGCCGCCCTGATCGATCGCATCGGCCGGGAGAACGGCGCCGGCCAGGTCCAGGTTGCCCGGGATCGGGCCCACCGCGAGCTCCTCTGGAAAGGGCGCAAGTCTGCTTTCGGCGCCGTGGCTCAGATCTCCCCCAACTATTACCTCCACGACACGGTGGTTCCCCGCTCGAAGCTCGTCGAGACGATGGAGGAGGTACAGGCGATCGGAGACCGCTACGGGCTCGACGTCTACAACGTCTTTCACGCCGGTGACGGCAACCTGCACCCGCTCATGGCGTTCGACGCCTCCGCCCCCGGGATGATGGAAAAGGTGCACAGAGCAGGCGAGGAGATGGTGGCGGCCTGCATGCGTCGTGGTGGGGCCCTTTCGGGCGAGCACGGGATCGGTCTGGAGAAGAGAGACATGATGAAGACCGGGTTCACCGAGTTGGACCTCGACGCCCAGGCCCGTCTCAAGGAGGTCTTCGACCCGATCGGGATCTTCAATCCGGCCAAGATCCTCCCCGAAGGCTCGCGCTGCTTCGACTTCGGCGGTGCTCGGAGAGAGATACCCGACGGGGCCTGGATATGACCGAGGCCGCCGACGGCGGTTGGACCCAGTACCAGCGAGTCACCCCGAGCAAAGTCGACGAGCTGGCGTCGATCCTTCGCACGGCCACCGATGGCTCGCTCGTCGTCCAGGTGGTCGGAGGCGGGACCCGTCAGGGCTACGGATCCCCACCGCCACCGGACATCGTCGTGGACATGAGCCGCCTGTCGGGCATCGAGACCTGGGATCCGGATGACTTGACGGTGACGCTGGGA
>JBOGEU010000479.1:0-3034 GCA_050741995.1 Acidimicrobiia bacterium
GAGACCCCGATCGGCCTCCCGTCCTCTCCTTGACAGATCACCCGTACCTTGCCGGTACAAAGGATTTCCCAGAGAGTGTTGGGCCCGACCCTGGGGCCGGTGGACAGGGTGACGCCTGCTTCGCCAAATGTGGGAGCGGCAAGGCCGGCGTCGACGAAGATCTCGGCGACCGTGACTGCCCGCCCGGTCTCGGATCCTTCGGTTCCGGTGAGCGAGTCGAGACAGATGGAGGCGAGGGCGTCGACTCTTCGCTGACCTTGGGATTGATCGGGGAGAGCAGGCAGTTGGCTCTCCCGGTGGAGGACGGCGCCTTGGATCGCTTGCCAGTCGGTGCCGTACGCCTGACCCCAGAATCTTCCCGAGCTCTGATCGAGCGAGGGTTGTAGCGCCATGTACCGGTCGTCAAAGCTCATCTGCTCGGTGAGGGTGTCGACCCGGCGCAGCCGCTCGATCAGACCGTATAAGTACCCCAGGCTGTAAGCGGCTGTGTTGGCGATCACATCCTCGGGACCATCGAGATCCCTGATCTGACACAGGAAGTTGGCCCGGTCGATCCCAAACTGCCCGGCAGTCATCCGGGCCTCGATGTCGGCCTGATGGTGGCCGGCGATCCGCATCATGCGTCGCGCCGTCTGCGGCGAGATGTCGAGAGTGGCGATCGCCCAGTCGGCCATGGTCCGCGACCCGTCGGCGGTATCGAGTTGCAGCTGGTCGGCCCGCCGGAGCCGCTCGATCTGCCGGGCGCGGATCGCGGAGATCTGGGCTTCATCGGCGAGAAGTCCCGCCCGGAGCTCCTCGGCCTCGATGCTCTCGGCGGAACCGAAGTCGAGAGTGTCCCAGATCGAAGGCTTGATATCGAACATACGTTCGACGGTACATGGCCCCCCTGACAAGAACAACCCCCTTGATATGATCAAATTGTGGTTGCGAGAATGTTCCTCTGTGCGTCCTGTGGGTAATTGATGGCATGGCCCTGCCTCGGTTCCCAAAGCCGGGAGAGACCTACGAGCAACTGCCGTACGGGCAGGTGCAGTTCGAGGTAGAGATCTCTCTTGGCGTCCAGCCTGTGCTCGGTTACCTGTGCATCAGACTCGACACCGGAGAGGAGATCATCATCTCAGAGGATGAGGTCATCGCTCTCACCAGAAGTGGGGATCGCTCCGAGAGTCCAGGTACACCGTCGTCAGGCGGGTCCGGGTCGGTGTCGTTCGATCATTAGGTAGCCCCAGAGACGGTCAGCCGCCGCCCAGCAACGAACCCAAACCAGGGACCGCATCGTCAAGGGTATCGGTCACATCGGCGACCAGAGGCTCGACCACATCCTCGACCAGGGGCTCCGCCGTAGCTTCGACTACTTCCACCACATCGTCGACCACCGGCTCCGCGACGTCGGTGACCAGCGGCTCCACGACGTCCTCCACCAGGGGCTCCACAGCGTCATCGATCAAGTCCGGGTTGGTCAGCCTCGGGAGGTCGGCATACACAGATGGAAGATCAGCACCCTCGGCCTCGCCGCCCCTCGTCGCATCGCCCTGTGCAGCGCCATCGGGCATCGACCCGGACGGCTGCGGGGATCTGATTCTCACGGATGCAGAGGAGCTCGGATTGTCAACCACGGGGAGGGCGACTTGCGGTTGAAAGCTGTCCCGCGATGTGTCGTCTGAGAGCTGCAAAGGGGAGGAGGGCACAGTTTCCTGGACCTCGACCGGTCGGCCTGGTTCGTCCATTGGAGACGACCATTCGGCGCCGCCGACAAAAGGAAGCGCGAGGGGGGCGGTGGACATGGCGACGACCGAGACGACCGCGCCGATCCGAGCGGCTCCTGAGGAGACGAACGTCGAGATGAGCGAGTGTGCAGCTTCGGTTACCCGTTCGATGGCCGTCGCCGAACCCGCCACCATTGTTGCGCTGTTGGCCAACGTGGTGACTTCGAGGGTGGGTGACGACAACGTGGACCGCAACTCCTCGATCCACGGCCTCAACACGTCGTCGGCCGGCAGCCCGGTCCTCAGGCACCGGACAAAGTCGGTCAGCGTCCAGCCGGTGACCATCACCTGACCAAAGCCCTTTTCGCCGAGTGACGTCAGATGCGCACGAATCTTGGCCAGGGCACGCGCCTGGATCACCCGGATGTTTCCGCCGCTCAGTCCGAGGGCCTTACCCACCATGGCGGGTGAGGCTTCCTCGAGGATCCGCATTTGGATCACCTGCCGCTCCCTGTCGGTCAGCACCGACATGGCCCCCACGGCCATCCTGGCCGACTCGCCCAAGTCGATGATCTGCTCGATGGTCGGTCCCGGATCTGGCCTCGGCGCATGCTCTGCTACCAGCGTCTCCCGGCGCCGGTAAGACCGCCGATGCTCATCGGCTATCCGCCGATAGGCGATCGTGAAGAGGAGAGAGCGCAAACTCGACCGGTCGCCCACAAAGCCAGGTAGCTGCTCAACGGCTGAGACGAAGACGTTCTGGACGAGATCTTCAGGCTCTCGCACCCCACGCGAGCGGGCAAATGCGGTGAGGGCGGGGGTGTACCCATCGAACACGTCCTCCCAGGACAGTGCGGTGCCCTCCGAGGTGACCAGGGCCGGCGTGCCGGCTGTTCTGTCAGACGCCTCGACCCGAATGTCGATGGTGGACGTGATAGTCATGTTTCTGATGGCGGCAGCGATAAAACCTAGTCCCCGCCGCTCGATACCCGCCAGCCGGCCACCGAGTCTGTGGCCGTCCAACGAAACTTTCCAAAGAATTCCGTAACGAAACGGCGCCGACAGCGATAGCTAGGTAAAGAGGCGTGACCGATCCGGCCACGGGCACCGGGATTGCCCTTGGCAACCAGCCACGGGAGGAAAGCCATTCGCAGCCGACGCCGGAGACCACTGATGACGATTATCAAAGCAACCTGCCCCCGTTGTGGCGGTGTTCTGCTGAGCCCCGACGATGTGTCGTTGGAGCTTGCTCCCGACGGTCGGGGAGGTGATTATCGGTTCAGGTGCCCGAAATGCACCGCGCTGCTACACGGACCCGCCAACCCACG
>JBOGEU010000480.1:0-2463 GCA_050741995.1 Acidimicrobiia bacterium
TTCCACGAGGCTCAGCCTCGCGAGCGTGGCGTCGGCGGTCACACGAGTTTCGTTCGCGGCGGTGTGCCTCACCCGACAGGCCGGCGGTGACCGGCCACGAACCGAGCCCCGGTCGTCCGCCGCGTGGAAAGCTGATGGCCATCGCCTTGGGATAGACGTCGCCGAGACGGGACCAGCGAGATCGGGCGTTTGCAGACGATGATGTTGCGTGCGCGTCCACGACCTTGTCGACAGGGCTCGCGCCGCGGCGATCGCCGGTGGGGATCCTTTCGCCCACGGACTTGTCGGGTTGTCAGGGGGGATGATTCCAGACCTCCTGGTGCGTCCAGCAGTTCGGACGCCTACACGACGACGAAGGGAGGAACCTATAGGGCGTAACGAGCGACAAGCTCACGACAGCCAGCCGGTGTGAGTCCGGTCCGGGGAGACGCCAGGGTCCCCGGTAGCACGGCTCCCGGTGTCGGGTGAGAACCCGCCGTCGAAGCGGAGCAACCAAGTCCCTGCAAGGGGGCGAGCAACTGGCCGGTCCGCAACATCAAGTGAAGTCTGCGGCGTCGTTACTGGTCCCCCGACCGCAGGGTCGGGCCAAGGGGGAGCCGAGCCTCTCAGGAGAAGGCGAAGGCCATGGACGGCACCAGAGAACCTGGAGCGGGTGCCCAAGAACCTCCCGGCGTATGGGACGTGGAACGGTCAGAGGGGTGTCGTGGGAACTGGAGAGAGCCGTCTCGGCCCCGGGCATGCGGCCCGGGAAGCGATGCTTTGCTTATAACTATAACCGGCGACCCCGGGAAATGGCGGGCGGTCGAGCGGCAGTCGGAGGGGGCTGTAGTAGCGACGACGGTCGGGACAACACAACCCGGCCCGAGCGAAGGGCCCCTGCTTCATCGGTGCAGGTGACTTCAAGGAAGGGGACTGGCCAGTGCCCGAAGAGGGTCTAGATCAGCCAGCCGAGCCAGACGGTCCGCAGGGCGGTAGTGCCCGCCTTCGGGCTAGGTCCATCAGACGGGCCGAGGGCTTGAGCGGCCCCCAAGCCTTGCAGCGCGTGCTCTACCGCAGTGCCAAGCAGGACCCAGCGCGGCGGTTCCACGCTGTGTACCACCACGTCGGCCGCATCGACATCTTGTGGCAGGCGTGGTCCGCCGTGCGCGCCAACCATGGGGCTCCGGGCATCGATGGGCTCACCATCGAAGCCGTGGAGGAATCCGGGGTGGGCACCTTCCTCACCGAGCTCTCCGAGGCGTTGCGGGCCGGGACCTACCGGCCCTCCCCGCTACGGCGAGTTCGCATCCCCAAGCCGGGCCAACCCGGCAAGACCAGGCCGCTTTCGATCCCCGTCCTTCGTGACAGGGTGGCCATGGCGGCGGCGAAGATCGTCCTCGAGCCCGTGTTCGAGGCTGACTTCATGCCCTGTTCGTTTGGGTTCCGTCCCAAGCGCTCGGCCCACATGGCCAACGAGGCCATCAGGGTCGAGGCCAACCGGGGCGCCAACTGGGTGCTTGACGCAGATGTCTCGGACTGCTTCGGCTCGATCGACCACGACGCCTTGATGAGCCAGGTGGCTCGCAGGGTCTCGGATCGGGAGATGCTGAAGCTCCTGCGAGCGTGGCTGAGAGTAGGGGTGTTCGAGGACGGGGTGATCACCGACAGTGTGTCGGGCACCCCACAGGGGTCACCCATCTCCCCGCTGCTGGCCAACATTGCCCTACATGTCCTCGACGAGGCATGGGCGGCCACCAGCGGGCTTGGGGTACTCGTGCGATATTGCGATGACTTCGTCATCTTGTGCGCCAGCCGGGCTCGGGCCGAAGAGGCCCGTCGGCGGGTGATGGCGATCCTGGCAACCTTGGGGTTGAAGCTGCACCCCGACAAGACCAGGATCGCCTGTCTCACCCAGGGTGAACAGGGTTTCGTATTCTTGGGCTTCCACCATCACAAGGTGGAGTCACGGAAGTGGCGAGGTCGCTTCTACTTGCAACGGTGGCCGTCCCCACGGGCCATGGCGTCTGTGCGGGGCAAGGTCCGTGACCTCACGGACCGAAGCCATGTGGGCTGGCCGATCGAGGCGGTGGTTTGGAAGCTCAACCAGGTTTTGAAGGGTTGGGCCAACTTCTTCTGCCATGGCAACTCGGGCGAGATGTTCGGGGCCATCGACAGCTACGTCCACCTCCGGATGGCTCTCTTTGCCAGCAAGAAGCACGGCATCTCCGGGAGCAACTGGGCTCGGCGCTTCGACGGCGCCTGGCTCCTAAGTCTCGGGGTGTATCGCCTGCGTCCCACGGTGCGAGGGTCGGCGCATGCCTGACGGTGAACGATGTCGGGAAGCCGTGTGCGGGAGAACCGCATGCACGGTTTGAAAGGGGGCCGCTGGCGAAGCGGGCATCCCCTGGCGTTGCGGACGAGAAGCCTGCGGGTCAGCGTCTGATCGTCACGGGAAGCACGAACAGCCAGCGGCCTACCTCACAC
>JBOGEU010000481.1:0-4607 GCA_050741995.1 Acidimicrobiia bacterium
ACCTCATGCTCGGGATCGTGAGCCAGACCCTGGCCGAGACCGCGGTGCTCGCCGAAAAGGGCGGGGTCTCCCGGGCCGACTACATGGAATTCATCAACATGAGCGTCATGGGCTCCACCTTCACCAAGTACAAGAGCCCATCAATAGTCAATCTCGACTTCGCCCCGTCGTTCACCGGGCGCCTGCTTCGAAAGGACTTCGAGCTCGGGCTGGAGGCCGGCCGCCAATACGACGTGCCGCTCCCCACGGCGGCACTGGTCCATCAGTTGATCATGGCCATGATCGGCCGCGGTTACGGCGACGAGGACTTCATGCGTCTCCTCACCATGGAAGCGGCAGCGGCCGGGCTGGACATCGCCCCCGAAGACCGCGATATCGACGACGGCCTGGGCGAACCTCGACAAAACTAGCCGCCGGCGGCGTTGATGCGGCGGCGCTCCTCGAGGAATCTCCGCTCCGCCCGGTTGGTGACGAGCGCCAGAGCCTCCTCATAGGCGGCGTCGGCGGCGTCCACCGCCCCGATACGGCGCAGCAACTCGGCACGGGTGGCGTGATACAGGTGATAACGGTCGAGAGCCAGGCCGTCGAGCAGGGCGAGCGCATCGGGGACGCCTTCGACCTCGGCCACTGCCACCGCCCGATTCAGGGCGACGACCGGGCTCAGGCTCCGCGTGATCAGCCGGTCGTAGAGCTGGAGGATCTGGCCCCAGTCGGTGTCGGCGGCTGTTTCGGCGTCGCTGTGCACCGCTGCGATCGCAGCCTGGATCTGGAACGGTCCGGGCCGGTTCCGGCGCAGGCATGCCTTGACCAGAGCCTGGCCTTCGTCGATGAGCTGCCGATCCCACAGTGAACGGTCCTGGTCGGCAAGGAGGACAATGGCGCCTTCGGGCGTAGTCCCGCCCGCCCGCCGGGATTCGGTGAGCAGAAGCAGGGCGAGAAGTCCCACCGCCTCCGGCTCATCGGGCATGAGCTGGACGAGCAGGCGAACCAGCCTGATCGCCTCCGAGCATAGGTCCGACCGGATCAGGTCCTCGCCGCTCGAAGTCGAGTACCCCTCGTTGAAGATCAGGTAGATGACAGCCAGGACGGAGCCAAGCCGGTCGGGCAGGTCTGAATCCGCCGGGACCCGATATGGGATGTTGGCCGCCTTGATCTTCCGCTTCGCCCGGACCAGTCGCTGTGACATCGTCGACTCGGGCACCAGAAACGCCCTGGCGATCTCAGGCGTCTCCAGGCCACCCAGCAGGCGCAGGGTGAGCGCCACCTGCGCCGCCGATCCGAGTGCGGGGTGACAGCAGGTGAAGATGAGACGAAGCCGGTCGTCTCTCACCGGGCCCTCGATGAGCTCGGGCTCCCCTTGGGCCTGCAGGACGGCCGCTTGAGCATGACGATCCTCCCTCGAAGACTCGCGTCGCAGACGATCGATCGCTCGATTGCGCGCCGTGGTGACAATCCAGCCCCCCGGGTTGGGAGGCAGCCCAATGTCCGGCCACTTCTCGGTGGCCACCACGAACGCATCCTGTACCGCCTCCTCGGCGACGTCGATGTCACCAAAGAGGCGGATCAGGGTGGCAATGGCCTTCCCCGCCTCGTCCCGGAACACCCGGTCGATGACGGAGACTTCGGAGGCGGCCAAAGCCTGTTCAGGCTTCGGGCTCATCCTGGAACGGGCGCACCTCCACCGGGTTTCGGCAGGCACGCGCCGCCTTGCCCGCCCACTCCAAGGCGGCGTCGAGATCGTCGACTTCGATGATCCAAAAGCCGCCGATCTGCTCCTTGGTCTCGGCAAACGGCCCATCGGTGATCAGAGTCTCGTCGTCCTCGACCCTCACCGTCGTGGCGGTGTCGGAGGGGTGCAGGCCTCCGGCGAACACCCATACGCCGGCTTGCTGGAACTCGCCGTTCACCGCATCTACATCGGCGAAGATCTGCTTCATCTCGTCGGCCGAGGGCTGCTCCTGGCTCGGATCGTCGTAGACCGCCAACAGGTACTGGGTCATCACGGGCTCCTTTCGTTTGCGGGGCACTCTGCTCCGCCTCATACCATCTCTACGAACGGGGGAACCGTAGATCGACAGGCCGTGCAGGTCTTATTTGTGGGACCGGCTCGCCGTGCTCGAAGCCCGATCAGTGCCGGCCTCGGCTTCGACGCCGATCTCGGTGGCCTTGATCGCCACCCACACCTCGTCCCCCTCGGTGAGTCCAAGCGCCCGCGTTGCATCCTCGGTGATCTCGACGGTCAAGGGCAGCGGCGGACCGATCCGGAGCCGAACCCGCTCCCCCATCCGCTCGATGAGGTCGATGCCGGTCGCCCATGTGTTGCGCGGGCTCCCCTCCGGTTGGCGGCGATGGACTGAGATCGCGCTGGGACGGATGGTGACCAGGACCTCGCCTTCGACGTGTGAGGGGACTTGCAGCTGGTGGCTTCCGATAGCCACCTGCCCTCCGCTGGCGACGCCGACGAGCAGATTGGACCCTGCGAGGTCGGCCGCATAGGCGGTGCGGGGCCGGAGACGGATGTCGTCGGCCGATCCGGTTTGGCTCACCGACCCATTCTCGACCACGTGTATCTCCTCGGCGAGGAGAAAGGCCTCAGCCGGGTCATGGGTGATGATCAGACGAGGCCCGGTGAAGCCTTCGAGATGCTCGGCGAGAGCGCGGCGGAGTTGAGCGCGGATGGTCACATCGAGCGCCGACAAAGGCTCGTCGAGCAGGAGGAGGTCGGGCTCGATGACCAGGGCCCTGGCCAGCGCCACCCGCTGTGCCTGGCCTCCGGACAGCTCGGCCGGCTTGCGAGATGACAACGGGGAGAGCCCCATCCGCTCCAGCCACTCCCCGGCGCGGGCCATCGCTTGCCGGCGTCCGACGCGGCGGCTTCGGAGCCCGAAGGCGACGTTCTCGATCACCGGCAGATGGGGGAAGAGGAGATAATCCTGAAACACGACCCCCACCTTCCGCTCTTCCGGTGCCACGAATACGCCGGCCGTGGGGTCGTCCATGGTGCGCCCCGCCAGGGTGATGCGGCCCGACTCGATGGGGAGCAGCCCGGCGATGGCGGCGAGCGCGGTGGATTTCCCGGCTCCATTGGGGCCGAGCAGGGCCACCGTCTTTCCCGGCGATATCGACAGCGAAAGCTCGAGACGGAAGCTCCCGCTCCGGCGGACCGTGAAACTCGCGTCGAGCCCGGGACCGTCTACAGGGCTCTCCACCAGCGCTCCCGGAGCACGACGAGAACGGTCAGCGAGACAGCAACCATCACCAGGCTGAGAGCCACCGCGGTGTCACGATCGCTCTCGAGGGCGACGAACACCGCCAGGGGCATGGTTTGGGTCCTTCCCTGGAGATTGCCGGCAAAGGTGATCGTGGCCCCGAACTCGCCCAGGGCCCGAGCCCAGGTCAGGACCAGGCCGGCTATCAGCGATGGCGCGATCATGGGCAGGGTCACCCGGCGCAGGACCGTCCAGCGGCCGGCGCCGAGGGTGGCGGCTGCACCCTCGTAGCGTTGGTCCAGGTTGCGCAGTGCGCCCTCGACCGTGATCACAAGAAACGGCATGGCGACAAAGGTGTTGGCTATCACCACGCCCCATATGGAGAAAGGGAGCACCAAACCGGTGAGCTGACCGAGGGGCTCCCCGACCAGGCCCCGTCGCCCGAGGGCGAAGAGGAGCGCGGCGCCGCCGATCACCGGGGGTAACACCAGGGGCAAGGTCACCACGCCACGCGCCACGGATCTCCCCGGGAACTCGACCCGGGCCATGAGCCATGCCAGCGGTACCCCGAGCACAGCCGCGATCACCGTCGCCGCCACCGAGGTCACCAAGGACAAACGCAGGGCATCGGTGACCACCTCTCCCGCCAGCAAGTCGGGTAAATCGGCCCAGGGAGTGCGCGCCAGCAAGCCGACGAGGGGGATCGAGAACACGGCCAGCCCGATACATCCCAGGATGATCAAGACGGCAGGTGGACGACGACCCGAGCGTCCACCCTCTGGTCTCGTTTCGGTCAAGGTGAGGTGAAACCGTAGCTAGTGAGAATCGACTGCCCCTCGTCGGAGAGGACGAATGCCACAAACGCGGCGGCGGCATCGGGGTTGGGGGCATCGGCCAATGTCGCTATCGGGTACTCGGCCACGACATTGACATCCTCGGGGATGTCGACACCCTCCACCGATCCCCCGGTGGACTCCACGTCCGTGACGTAGGTGACCCCGGCATCGAGCTCACCCGCCTCGATCTTGGTCAGCAACGCCCGAACGTCGGGCTCGTTGCTGTCGACGGCCGGGACCACTCCGGCGTTCTCAATCGCCGTTCTCGCAAATTCGCCACAAGGGACGTCCTCGGCGCAAAGCCCGATGAGCAGCTCCTCGTCGGCGAAGTCGCCGAGGCTGGTCACCCCGGCGGGGTTCCCCGCCGGGACCGCGATCTGGAGCAGGTTGTAGGCAAAGATCTCCGGCTCGCCGGCGACTTCACCTGCTTCGACGACTTGATCCATGTTGGACGTGTTGGCGGAGGCGAAGACGTCGACGGGCGCCCCCTCCAGTATCTGCTCCCGCAACGCCGAGCTGCCTGCCAGGTTGAGGATCACGTCGACGCCGGGGTTGGCTGCCT
>JBOGEU010000482.1:0-1037 GCA_050741995.1 Acidimicrobiia bacterium
TTGGGGCCGCCCCGAGTCGGAGGTGGCTGAGATCCTCGACGACCTCTACACCTCGTCGGTGAATCCCTCGTTGGCCTTTCTCGCCTCGAACTCGGAGATCAAGATCCGGGTCACGGCCAAAGCCGAGACGACTGCCGGGGCCTGGCTTCTCATCGAACCGATGGAAATGGAGGTGCGCTCGCGTCTCGGGGACACTGTTTTCGGATCTGATGACGAGACAATCGAACGGGTCCTCCTGCAGCTGCTCTCCGATCGCGGATACACAGTCGGGACCGCTGAATCGATGACCGGCGGCATGGTCAGCGCCCGACTGACCGAGCTGCCCGGTTCCTCTGCGGTGGTCAAGGGCGGGCTGGTCGCCTACGACTCCGAGTTGAAGCAGAGACTGCTCGGATTGGCGGATGTCACCGAGGTTGTGACCGCCGAGGCCGCCCTCGCCATGGCCCGGGGGGCGCAGGAGTTGCTCGATGTCGATGTTGCGGTCGCGGTCACTGGCTCGGCCGGTCCCGAGCCGATGGAGAAACCGGTCGGCACCGTGATCGTCGGCGTCGCCACTCCCGATGACGTGCGGGCGCGGGAATTGAGATTCAGTGGTGACCGGGAGCGGCTGCGGACCTACGGCACGGCGGCGGCACTGCATCTCACCCGGCTGGCGCTCATCGGCAGATGGTGGAAGGAGTAGCGACTCGCATCTTCGTGGCGGTGCCACTGCCCGACGAGATACGCATGGCTCTGGCAGATCGCCTCGGGTCTCTCGACATGCCGGGGAGGGCGGTGCCACCGGAGAACTGGCATGTCACTCTCCGCTTCCTCGGCTGGACCGACGATGTCGCCTACGACCGGTTCCTGGCTGCGCTCGACGAGGCCGATCTCGGCCCGCCGTTCGACATGATGCTCGGCGAGATGGGCGCCTTTCCCCGACCGAAGAGCGCCACCGTGATCTGGCTTGCCGCTGACAAGGGCCGGATCCGACTCGAGGAGCTGGCGACCGAGGCCGAAGATGCGGCGCAGATTGCAGGCTTCTCCCCGGAGGACCG
>JBOGEU010000483.1:0-11628 GCA_050741995.1 Acidimicrobiia bacterium
CTCCAACAGCACCTCCGAACCGAAGCGCTCCGCCTGCTTCTGGAACATCTCCACCAGCTCCGGGCCGGTCACGCCGTCGGGGAAGCCCGGGTAGTTCTCGACGTCGGTGGTGATCATCAACTGGCCACCGGCCGCCACCCCTTCGAAGACCAGAGGGCTCAGATCGGCTCGTGCGGCATAGAGGGCGGCGGTCAGGCCGGCCGGTCCCGATCCGATGATGGTGATTTTCTCGTGGTCCATTGTCCCTCAGGTTCGCTTCATCCAGAGATATCCGCCCACTCCGACGAGCAGGGCGCCTACCACTGCAAGGGCCCCTGCCGTGGTCAACGGGATCTCGAGCGCCCCGAATATGGCCAGAAGCAGGAACAACAACGATGTCAACCCCAGGGCCGCTGCCAGGATTCCCAGCCCGGCGAGCCGTATCCCCCGTGCCACGCGGTCGATGGTGAGCGAACGGATCTTGACGGCCATCTGCTCGAGCAGCTCGGCGAATCGGGCGGCATACTCTTCCATTGACGGCGAGGTTAGTTTGCCACCGATCGATCACTCGTCCACGTAGACGATCTCACAGTCGTCAATGTCGATGAAGGTCACCGTCGAGCCTTTGGCCTCGTCTTCGGGCATCACCACCAGGTAGCGCTGGTCGAGGTCCAGCTGATCGACTACACGCTGATCGTCGAGCCCCGTCATTTGGAGACACTCTTCGACGTCGTCCCTCGCCGTCGTGCCCTCGAAACTGCCGTCTTCCCCTGATGCCCGTTTGGCCCTGGCGTCATCCGCCAACTCGGCGAAGGGGTAGGGGAGCGATGTATCGGCGGAGGCAGCGGCGGTAGTGGTGGCCGATTCGGCGTCCTCCTCGGCCGAATCGAGCCCGTAGAGCGGAGCTTCCTCAGCACCACCGCTCGAGTCGCCGAGACCGGACCCGGTCTCGGAGAAGGTCTCGCTGACTTCTGCTGCCCTGTTGGCGGCTTCCCCGAACAGGGTCTGGCCGCTCAGCACGCTCACCAGCCCGATTGTGACGAAGAGACCGGCGGCGACATAGGACCAGCGGAGCCACCAGGGAGGCGAGCTTGGCCTGGTCGCCGGTTTGTTCAGCTCGGACCAGAGGTCCCGATGCAGTGCCGCCCGCTCCAAGTCCGTCATGTGGGCGGTGGGCGTCGAGGCGAGGAGGGTCAGGATCTCGACCTGATCCTGATACTCGGAGAGACAGTCGTCGCAGGACTCGATCAGGGCGCGCCCCTCGGTCTCGTCGTCGAGCGAGCCGTCGGCGAGGGCGGCGATCAGGTCCTGGTCGTGGTCATGCATTCGTAACCTTGGATGCTCTCATGACGTGTTTTGGTTCCCCAGCTGCCCGGCGAGCAGGCGCCGGCCCCGGAAGATGCGCGACTTGACGGTGCCGATCGGGATCTCCAGGACCTCGGCCACCTCGGGCAGCGATAGGCCTTCGAGATCAGAGAGGATGACAGCATTTCTGAACTCTGCAGGCAGCATGGCGAGGGCAGCCCCGATCTCGGGTCGGAGCGCGGCCGACTCGATCGCCTCCTCGGCGGAAGGATCGTGGGGGTCCAGGTGGTCGGGGAGCGGCTCGGTCGGCCGGCGCCTCGCCCGTCGTATCTGGTCGTAACAGGTGTTCACCGCGATCCGGTAGATCCAGGTCCCGACGGCCGACCGACCCTGGAATTGGGCCGCCTTGCGAAACACGGTGAGAAAGGTGTCCTGGGTGGCGTCGAGGGCCAGCTCCCGATTCCCGAGGATTCGGAGGCAAACCGAGAAGACCCTGTCCTCGTGTGCCCGCATCACGTCGTCGAAGGCTCTTGTATCGCCCGAGACAACGCGAGCCAACAACTCGGTTTCGTGCCCGGCAGTCGTCACGGGAGAAATCGTACTTCTGCCAGCTCTGTGAAATAGGTGGCGTCGGGTTGCTGGGGCAGGTCGGTCATCCACAACAGCCAGTGCCCGCCATCGCGGGGCGGGAGGGTGAAGAGAGTGGTACCGGGACGAACCGAAGCCGCCAGGACCCGGCTCCAATCCGCCAGAGCCGGGGCCGGCTCCGCCGACCAGTACAGCTCGAACTCCGTCCCGGTGGAGAGATCGAGCAGCTGTATGGCTATCGGACTGCCCTCGATGTCGAAGCTGATCCCCACCCCCGGCTTCTGCAGAGAGAGAGGGTCGCGATAGCGCTCCGACCGCCACGAGGTCGCCGGGTCACCGTCGGTGATGTTGGGCAGGGCGGCGTCGTTCTCACCCCCTTCACCGAAGGGGTCGAAAGAGGTGACCGCGGTCACCATCACCGAACCGGACGGGACCGTGGTCGCCGGTGCGATGGTGGTGCTCGTCGCATCGACCCCGACCGTCGTCGTTGGTGAGATGGGAATGATGATCGGCCCCCCGTCGACGAAAGCGCGACCGAGGACGACGAGACCGACTGCGACCACGACCATGATGCCGGCAGCCAGCAGCAGACGGCGTGAGGTCGACTGTGGCTCCGGCTGGACCGGACGCAGCGTTGGCGAGGCGACGAGCGCCTTCTCCAGCTCCTCGGCGCTCAGCCGGCCGGATTGTGCCGACCTGAGCACCCGATCTATCGCCCTCGGCACCCCGTCGATGGTCTCGGACGGGGGCGGCCCTCCGGGCGCCGATCCGGTCAGCGCGATCTCCAAGGCAGCGGCCAGGGCCTGGACGTCGCTTTTCTGGTCGCCCAGCGGCTGTCGCCCGAAGGCGCCCAGTTTTGCCGGGTGGGCGACGGAGTAGGAGATGGCCGACAGGTCGAGATGACCATGAGTGCCGCCGGATGCGTGCAGGGCGGCCAGGGCGCCGGCGAGGCCAGACGCATTCGGCAGGAACTCGGCGAGATCGAGGGTTTGGGCCGCGGCCAGACGATCTGCAGCCGACGCCCCGCCGTTCCACTCGCAAACGGCGTAGGCCCCGCCCTCTACCACCTCGACCGCGAAGACCCGGGCCAGATGAGGATGGGCGGTCTTCGCCGCCTCGCTCACACTGTTGACGAACTGCTCCCTGCGCTCCGAGCTCGACTCCGGTCCCAGCGATCGGATCAGAACGGGACGCTCCAGGGAGGTGTCGGTGGCCAGCCATTCCTCGACATCGCTGTCACGCCCGAGGCGCATCTCGAGGCGATAACGGTCGGACACAGGCGGCGGCATGCCGTTAGTTCAGCACCCCGCCGGGCTCAACCTTCGAATCGCATCAGGTGGAGGCTGGTCCCGCTGGAGGCGAAGCCCTCGTTCGCGTATAGGCTGCGCGCCCGGGTGTTCTCGGGTCGCACGTTGAGCACCATCGTCCTCGCCCCGTGCCTGGCCGCCCATCCCAGCGCCGCCCGGACCAGGGAGGTCCCCACTCCCCGACCGCTGAATTGCGGGGCCACCGCGACCCGCTGCAGGAACGAGAGTGTCATCTGGGCCCCGACGACGGCATAGCCCGCCATCTGGCCTTCGGCCCGGGTCTGGATCGCCACCGCCTTGGGGGTTGCCCTCAGGGCTTCGACCAGGCCGGCCTCGCTCATCGTCCAGAAGCCTTCGAAGGCGAGGTTGTCCACTGCCACCAGTGACTTCCAGTCGGGGCTCTCCGACACCTCCATGGTGTGCTCGGGCCTTGCGGTGTCCCAACCGACCAAACGCTCCATGACATCGAGCTCGGCGAACGGGTCGAAGCCCGCCCGGCGCCACATCCGGGTGGCCGGCGGGTAGAGGGCAGGTGAGAAGATGGCGCCGTCGGCGATCGAATTCATGCGCAGGCTGGCCTCCCGGAGGAATTCACTCGATCCGCGGTCCAGGCGCACCGCCACCTCCGGCCCGCTGTCATTCCAAGGTCGTGCCGTAGCCTTGGCCCAACCTCGACGGATGGTCATCCGGGCGGGCCATTCGCCTTCGAGGTGAAGTCGGCTGGACACCTGTGGGAGAGTACGAGCGTGGAAGTCGTTGTTGCCACCCACCCGGCGGCGAGCAGGCATGATCCGGGCCCCACGCACCCCGAGCGCCCGGAGCGGCTGGAGGCGGTGCTTCGGGGTATCAGGGAGACCGGGCTCGAGCTGATCGAGATCGAATCGCCCGAGATCACCCGCAGCGAATTGGCCCTGGTCCACGACCCCGCCTACGTGGAGATGATCGAGACGTTCTGTGCCATGGGCGGTGGCGGGCTCGACATGGACACCATCGCCTCGGTCGACACCTGGAAGGCGGCTCTCACCGCGGCCGGAGGTGTACGGGCGGCGGTTGGCGCGTTGCAGGACATGACTGACGCCACCGCCTTCGTCGTGGCACGCCCCCCCGGCCACCACGCCCTGCGGAGTCGGGCCATGGGCTTTTGCATATTCAACAATGTCGCGGTGACTGCAGCCTGGCTGCGTGCCAACGGCGAGCGGGTGGCGATCCTCGACTGGGACGTCCATCACGGGAACGGCACCCAGACCATGGTCGCAGCCGACCATGGCATCCTCTACGTGTCCATCCACCAGAGCTCGTTCTACCCGTTCGAGGGCCATATCGAGGACGTCGACATCGGCGCCAAGGGGACCACGGTCAACATCCCTTTGCCGGCGGGCACGGCGGGGGACGTCTATCGCCGGGCATGGGACGAGGTGGTTCTCCCGATCTTGGGCCCGTTCGCCCCGGAATGGGTCCTGGTGAGCGCCGGATACGACGCCCACACCGAGGACCCGCTCGCCGACTTCGACCTCCTCGACTCCGACTATGGGTGGATGGCCTCGCGGCTGGCTCGGGCGCACCCACCGAATCGCACCGTGTTCTCCCTCGAGGGCGGATACGACCTCGACGCTCTTCGGCACTCCACCCGGTCGACCCTTCTCGGCATGGCGGGGGAGGACCGGTTCGGGCCCCCTCTCCGGTCGGTATTCGGGGCAGAGGCAGCCCTCGGCCTCGCCAGCGAGGCGATCTCCAGGCACTGGAAGATCTAGTGGACCACTAGGGCCCAGGAATCCCCATCAATCTCCGCAGGCTTCCCGCCGATAACCAGCGTCTGGGCCAATCCGGGAAGAAAATGGAAAACAACATCGAACAGCTCCTACGTCAGGCCGTGTCGGCCGGCGCCACCGACCTCCATCTCAAGGTCGGTTCGGCCCCCGTGGCCCGAATCGGCGGCGAATTGGAACGACTCGATGGCTACCCCGACCTGACACCTGCGGACACCCAGGCATACGCAGAGGCGCTGTTCACCTCCGGGGCGGCCTCGGACTTCAGGGAAACCGGGGCGGCAGACTTCGCCTTCGGGCGCCAGGACGTGGGGCGATTCCGGGTCACAGCCTTCAGACAGCGTGGCTCGGTATCGGTCGTGTTGCGTCGGGTGATGCCCGGCTCCAGGTCGTTCGCCGACCTCGGCCTGCCCCGCATCACGGAGAAGCTGGCCCAGTCCGGCTCGGGGCTTCTCCTCGTCACCGGGCCCTCGGGCTCGGGCAAGACGACGACCGTGGCCTCGATCCTCGACTGGATAAACGCCAATCGGGCGGTCTCGATCCTCACCGTGGAGGACCCGATCGAGGTGCTCCATCCCGACAAGAGAAGTGTTGTGGTTCAGCGTGAGGTGGGAGTCGACACGCCATCTGCCGCCGAGGCGATCCGGGGCGCCCTGAGACACGACACCGATGTCATCGTCATCTCGGAGATCGATGACGCCGACACGGCACGGGCGGCGATCTCGGCCGCCGAGACCGGTCGTCTGGTCATTTCCTCGATGCGGACCAACGATCCCGCCGACACCATCCACCGGATCGTCGCTGCCTTCCCCGAGCCGCAACAGAACGTCGTGCGCGGCCAGCTTGCGGCGCAGCTGCTCGCCGTCGTCAGCCAGCGACTCCTCGACAATCAGGCTCGTGGCAAGACACTGGCCTGTGAGGTGATGACCAGCAACGAGCGGGTCCAGGAGTGGATCAAAGGGGGAGCCGAGCCATCGGTACTGCTCGATATCATCAAGGAGAGCGAGTTCTTCGGGATGCAGACCTTCGACCAGTCTCTGCTACGCCTGGTGCTGGACAAGTCCGTGGATTTGCCGTCGGCCATTCCCTACTCCCGCAACGTGCACGAGATGAGGGCCAAGGCGATGGCCGCTGGGATTCAGATCTAGGGCCCCGACCACCAACCGTTGCGGAGTCGGGCCTTGCCTGAAGCCGATGGCCGTAATGGGTGAGGGTCCACGGGGAACTCAGGGCTATAACCTCGTGGCGTGATCCCGAAACGTCTCGAGTTCCTTGTCTCACCTGAGCTCCCGCCGGCACAGTTGGCCGCCATCTTCTCCAAGGCCGGTCATCAGCTCTATCTGGTCGGTGGATCGGTGCGCGATGCCTTTCTCGAGCGGGCAGTGGAAGACTTCGATTTCGCCACCGATGCCCGGCCCGAGACGATCGCCGAGCTCCTCGACGGGTGGGCCGGCGCCGTCTACAACGTCGGGGCCGCCTTCGGGACCGTGGCGGCCCGCAGGGACGGCCGCATCGTCGAGGTCACCACGTTTCGCAACGAGATCTATCGCGACGACTCTCGGAAGCCGCACGTCACCTTCTCCGACGACCTCGAGACCGACCTCGCCCGTCGGGACTTCACGGTCAACGCCATAGCGCTCTCACTCATGGACTTGGACCCGATCGATCCGCACGGTGGCCTGGCCGACCTCGCCCGGGGTGTGCTGCGGACTCCGTTGGATCCGACCGTGTCGTTCTCGGACGACCCGTTGCGAATGCTGCGCCTTTTCCGCTTCCAGGCGACGCTGGGCTTCGAGCCGGCGCGGTCGACCCTCGAAGCGGTGCAAGCAATGGGCGACCGCCTCGAGATCATCTCCGCGGAGAGGATCCGGGACGAGTTGTCCAAGTTGATGGTCGCCCCAGCTCCCGGCGCCGCCTTGGACGGGGTTGTCGCCACCGGTCTCGCCGACCACTTCTTCCCCGAGCTCCCCGGATTGGCCATGGAGCAGGACCCCAATCAGCGTCACAAAGACGTGCTCGCCCATACCTTTGCAGTCGTCGACAAGACATCGCCGGACCTGACTCTCCGGCTTGCCGCCCTGTCCCACGACATCGGAAAGCCGGATACCAGGCAATTCGGTCCCGACGGGGTCTCGTTTCACCACCACGAGGTGGTCGGCGCCCGGATGACCCGGCGCCGGCTGAAGGCGCTTCGATTCTCGAAGGAGATCGTCGACGACGTCGCAAAATTGGTATTCCTTCATCTCCGGCCCCACACCCTCAAGATGGGGTGGACCGACTCGGCCGTTCGCCGGTACGTGCGGGACGCAGGCCCGCTTCTCCATTTGCTCAACGAGCTGGTCCGATGCGATGTGACTACCGCCAACCCGCGGCGGGAGCGGGCAATTCAGAATCGCATCGACGAGTTGGAGGAGCGGATCGCGGTCTTGGAGGAGAAAGAGGAGCTGGCCCGACTCCGGGCCCCGATCGACGGCCATCAGATCATGGCGTACCTGGGGATTGGGCCGGGGCCGAGCATCGGTGACATCATGGGGCTGATGCTGGAACGCAGGATCGAAGAAGGGCCCTACAGCGTGACCGAGGCCTACCAGATGGCCCGGGAATGGGCAATGGCCCGTGGCATCCCCGATCCGGGCCTGCCACCGGACGAGGAGGAGTGACGTTGAGAGTCGTGCTCGCCTACTCGGGTGGCCTCGACACCTCGGTGATCCTGGCATGGCTGAGTGAAGAGCGCGGAGCCGAGGTGATCGCCTACACCGCGGACATCGGCCAGGGTGAAGAGGTCGGCGAGGCAAAGGAAAAGGCCATTGCCACCGGTGCGGTCGAAGCGGTCGTCGAGGACCTCACCCATCGCTTCGTCACCGGCGCGGTGTTCCCTGCCCTGCGCGCCTCGGCCATCTACGAGGGCCACTACCTGCTCGGCACCTCGTTGGCGCGGCCGATCATCAGCGAGGGTCTGGTGCGCACGGCGCGTGCCTTCGGGGCCGACGCCATCGCACATGGCGCCACCGGGAAAGGCAACGATCAAGTGCGATTCGAGCTCTCGGTGGCCGCCCTCGCCCCCGACCTGCGGGTCATCGCCCCCTGGCGGGAGTGGGATCTCGGTGGGCGCGCCGATCTCATGGATTATGCGCGTACCCGAGGGATCCCGGTCCCGGTAACGAAGGAAGCTCCCTACTCCACCGACGCCAATCTCTTCCACATCTCCTACGAGGGAGGCGTGCTCGAGGATCCTTGGGCACCCCCGCCCCAAGACATGTTCCGTCTCACCGCGGATCCCACTCAGGCACCCGACGACCCCGAGGAGGTGGTGATCGGTTTCGAGCAGGGCAGCCCGGTCTCGATCAACGGCCGGCGGCTGGATCCGGTGCCGCTGCTCACGGAGGCGAACCTGGTTGCCGGCCGCCACGGAGTGGGGAGGGTCGACATCGTCGAGAACCGCTTTGTCGGCATCAAGAGTCGTGGTGTCTACGAGACTCCCGGGGGGACCATCCTCCATCTCGCCCACCGCGCGGTGGAGTCGATAACCCTCGACCGGGAGGTGATGCACATTCGAGACCAGCTGATCCCGCGCTATGCCGAGATCGCATACAACGGCTTCTGGTTCAGCCCGGAGCGATCGGCGCTCCAGACCTTCGTCGACGAGGTTCAGCAGCCGGTGACGGGTGAGGCCCGATTGACCCTCTTCAAAGGCGGTGCTGTGGTCACCGGCCGGCGCTCCCCGAACAGCCTGTACGACCCCGCCGAGGCTACGTTCGAGGCCGACGAGGTGTACCGCCAGGCGGACGCCGCGGGTTTCATCTCCCTGAATGCACTCCGGATCAGGGGCTATGGCGGAGGGGAGGTCGGTTGACCTTGTGGGGAGGCCGATTCGAGTCGGGGCCCGGCGAGATCCTGTGGTCCTACACCCGTGACTCCTCCGATCGCCGTCTCCTGGTCGACGACATCGAGGGCTCCATCGCGCATGTCGAGATGCTCGCCTCGAGCGGCATCCTGAAGGAAGCGGAGGGCAAGTCCCTGCTCGAGGGCCTGGGGGCGATCCACGCCGAGGCGGTTGGCGGCGAGTTCGAGTTCTCGGATACCGACGAGGACGTCCACAGCGCCGTGGAGAGACGTCTCTTCGAGAGGGTCGGTGACGTGGCCGGCAAGCTTCACACCGGGCGCTCCAGAAATGACCAGGTGTCGCTCGACATCCGGCTCTATACGAGACGGTCCGCAGAGGATCGGATCGGCCAGTTGCATGGTTATGCCCTCGCCCTGACCGCCCTGGCCGAACGACACGCGGAGACCGTGGTGCCCTCTTACACCCACCTCCAGCAGGCCCAGCCCACCACTCTCGGCCATCATCTGATGGCGTACGCCTGGATGGCGAAGCGTGACGCCGACCGCTTCACCGATGCACGGAAGCGGATCGACGTCTCGCCGCTGGGGGCGGCGGCATCGGCCGGGACCTCACTTCCCATCGATCCCGAGGAGACGGCCCGTCGGCTCGACATGGGCACCACTTTCGAGAACTCGCTCGATGCGGTGGGCTCGCGGGACCATCTCGCCGAGTACGTCTTCTGCTGTGCTCAAGCGATGGTCAACCTCTCGCGGTTCGCAGAGGAGATCATTCTCTGGGCCACCCCCGAGTTCGGCCGCGCCCGTCTCGGTGACGGGGTCACCACCGGCTCGTCGGCCCTGCCCCAGAAGCGAAACCCCGACATCGCCGAGCTGGTGAGGGGGAGGACGGCCCGGGTCGCCGGCGACCTGGCCTCGATGATCACCCTGCAGAAGGGTCTTCCCCTCAGCTACAACCGAGACCTGCAGGAGGACAAGCGGATCGTCTTCGACGCCGACGACGTCCTGGCCGGCTCGCTGGAGGCGATGGTCGAGCTGGTCACCAACATCGAGTTCCTGCCGGTCTCCCCATCGGTAGACACGGCCAGTCTCGACCTGGCCGAGGCATTGGTGGGAAGAGGTGTCCCGTTCCGTGAGGCGCACGGGGCGGTGGGCAAGCTGGTGCTGGGGTTGGAGGGGTCGGGCAGATCGCTCGCCGATGCGACGATCGACGATCTGTCCGCCGCCCACGGCGAGTTCCTGGCAGCCGATCTGGAGCTCATCGACCCAATGGCCTCGGTGACCCGCAGACGCAGCCCGGGTGGTGGCAGCCCGGAATCGGTACGGGCCCAGATCGACGACATGCGGCGATCGATGGCCGACACCGGTTAGATCCTGCTCAACCGGCCCCTACCGTGCCTGGTGCTCTGGCCGTCCTGAACGCGGCGAACGTTAGTGGTCGGGGCATTAGCGTGAAGCCGTGATCCTCCTGGTGATCCCCGCCCTGTTGCTTGCGGTGGTGAGCCTCGCCTCGTTCCTCGGGCGCTGGGTGTGGTGGCTCGACGTCCTTGCCAATTTCCGGGCGCAGTACGTCGTGGGCCTGATCGTGCTCGGCTTGGTCATCGCCGTCTCCAGATGGCGTCGAACCGGGCTCGCCGTCGTCGGAGTCGCCTTGGTCAATCTCGTGTTCGTCGCACCGCTCTATCTGGGCTCCCCGGGCGAGGCCGTGGCCGGGGCGCCGGAGATTCGCGTCATGAACTTCAACCTCCTCTCGAACAACGAGAGCTACAACGAGGTGATCGAGTACATCGATGCGATGGACACCGACCTGGTGCTCCTACACGAGGCGAGCCGGCCCTGGGAGGTGGCGATGGATGCGTCCGGGCTCGACTACGAGATCATCAGGGGTCGTTCCGACCAGCTCATCTTCGGGACGCTGGTGTTGGTGAGGGGCGACGTCGAGGCAATCTCCTACGGGTTTGCCGAGGGCCAGGCCCGCGCCATATCCCTGGAGTTCCAGCCCGACGGCTGGCCGGTGCCCTTGCACGTGCTCTCCACGCACCCGTTGGCCCCCACGACCGGCGAGCGGGCCGACCTGCGTGACGCCCAACTCGAATTCGCGGCCACATGGGCCGCGGAGCAAGACGGCGCCTACTTCGTGGTGGGAGACCTGAATGCGTCCCCCTGGTCGTGGCCATTCCGAGACCTCGTCGCCAGGGGACGTCTCAGGAACTCGCAGATCGGCTTCGGGCTGCAGCCCACGTTCCCGGTCGGTTCGAATGTGTTGCTCCGGGTCCCGATCGACCACCTCCTTCATAGTGAGGAGCTGCGGACCAATGACCGGCGCCTCGGCGATGCCCTCGGCTCCGATCACTTCTCCCTGATCGTTGATCTCGGGTACACCGGCCCCGCCTCGCCGTGATCGAGACGGGAAGGCGCCGGGTACCGTTCCCGTGATGAGTGACCAGTTCGCGATGCGCCGGGCACGGCTGGCCGAGGAGGTCGGGGACGAGGGGATCGCCATCATCCCGGCCGCGGTCGAGGTGACCAGGAGCAATGACACCGAATTCGACTTTCATCAGGACCCGGACTTCCTGTACCTGACAGGGTTCCACGAGCCGGACGCGGTGGCGGTGATAACCCCCGGGCACAAGAATGGGGATTACACGCTCTTCGTTCGTCCCCGCGACCCTGAGATGGAGGCATGGACCGGGTATCGGGTCGGGACCGAGGGGGCGAAGCGGTTCGGAGCCGATAAGGCATACGAGATCGCCGAGCTCGACGAGGTGCTCACCCGCTACATGGTCGGTCGTGAGGTCCTCTGGTACCGGACCGGCAATCCCCGGCATGACGACCGGGTGGCC
>JBOGEU010000484.1:0-1994 GCA_050741995.1 Acidimicrobiia bacterium
CACAGAGCTCGAGACCTACCACGAGAACGCAAAGGTCTTTCTCATCAGGCGGATTGGGACGCGGGAGGGGCCGTCCGAATAAGGGTGTCGTCGAGGTAGCGACCGAAGACGAATGAGGCCTATGGCTTCGGGCCAAGTGGTGGGTAGGGAGTAACGCCTCCGCCATCGGATGAAGCCGACAATGGCTTCCAGGGGCCTCTGGTGCCTCACACTGCGGATGACGAAGCCGATCATCGGACTAAAGGCTGCCGGGCGACGCTACCCTCCCTCCCCGCCGATCGGTGGTATATCCACTTGACGATACCTTCCGTGCATTCCTTCGACGTCTTCGATACCTCTCTGGTCCGGACCCTGGCCGTCCCGGAGCACCTCTTCTTCATCCTGGCCGAGGCTCTCCTGCTACGTCGGGGGGACGACGTGAGCAAGGAGAAGATCGTGGACCTGGCCCGGCTGAGGATCCAAGCCGCACGATCCGCTCGGAGAGCATCTGACCGAGATGATGTCCCCCTAGAGGAGATCTACCGTCACATGGACCTCGAGTCATGGGGGATCACCACCACCGAAATGATAGAGGAGGAGCTGCGGCTGGAGTCCGAATCCGCACGTCCCGTCGCCCGGACGCGGACCGAGCTGGAGCGGCTTCGAGGAGAGGGCGAGCAGGTCGTGTTCATCTCCGATACCCCGCTTCCGGCTCCGCATCAGAGAAAGATGTTGGAGTTCGCTGGGATGGCCCATCCAGATGACCGGCTATACACCTCCGGTGATGTAGGGCTCACCAAGTCATCCGGCCGCCTCTTCGACTACGTGCTGGAGCGAGAGGGGGACCGTCCCGATCGGTGGGTCCACCACGGCGATCATCCGCACAGCGACGTGGAAGTCGTCCGGCGCCGGGGGATTGGGGCAGCTCCCTTCTTCGACGCCCGCCTCGGTCGGTACGAGCGCATCCTCTTGGCCGCGGGAGAGGACGAGCCGTGGATCCGCTCCCGCATCGCGGGGGTGAGCCGGGTCGCCCGCCTTATGGCCGGGACCCGGACCGATGATGGCGGTTTCTCGGCCTTGCCCGAGCTCGCTGCCGGAGTGGTCGCTCCGCTGCTCACCTGCTTCGTGGCCTGGGTGATACGAGAGGCCAATCACGCCGGAGTCGAGCGCCTCTACTTCGTCTCCCGCGACGGAGACATCCTCCTCCAGATCGTCCGGGAGCTGGAGAAACGGATGCCCGTTCCAGAATGTCGATATCTCTACGGGTCGAGGCAGGCCTGGCTGTTACCGGCGATCTCCAGCGTCAATCGAAGTGACCTCTACTGGATCCTGGACGAATCACCGACCTTGATGGATCTCCTGGCCAAGCTGAGCCTGGACCGGGCCGATGTGAGCCACCTCCTGAATGACCACGGATTCAGCCAGTCGGACCTAACCAGGCGACTCGGCGAAGAGGAGATCGAACGCTTCTGGGAGCTCGTCGGTCACCCCGACGTGTCGTCCTTGGTGCTGAGTCGAGCAGAGGCCGCGCGTGGGGCCGCCTCGGCCTATCTCGAGCAGGAGGGATTGACCTCCCCAGGCCGCTGGGCGCTGGTAGACGTGGGCTGGAAGCTGCGCTCGCAGTGGGCCTTGAAACGGCTGCTCGGCACGATTGGGCATGGCGATGCGGTGGCCGGCTATTACCTGGCCGTCTCGCAGCGTCGCCCATCGATGGCCGAGACAGGGCCGTACCGGGCGCTCTTTATGGAGGAGGATCACGAGGAGGTGCAACACCTCTTATCTCATGCGATGGTGCTCGAGGAGGCATTTCTCTCGGCGGACCACGGACCCTTGACCGGGTACGGCTGGAACGAAGGCCGGTCAGTGCCGGTCCTTCAGGAGTGGGAGGACAACCCGCGCCGCCGTCGATTTCTTGCCGACCTCCGACGTGTGGTCGCCATCTATGCGAAAGAGGCGCTCAAGGCCGGGATCCTCCAGGATGATCTGGGCCAGCTGAGGAGAGGGGTGCTGCGGGT
>JBOGEU010000485.1:0-1052 GCA_050741995.1 Acidimicrobiia bacterium
CCACGTAACAGAGCTCCTGGAGCTTCAAGGCCCATTCGAAGGCGGTGGCCTGGTTGAAGCCCCGGCCCAGCACGGCACAGTGCTCCATCGGGGCCAGCATGCCTGCATGCTCGGCGGCGCGATCCTCACGTCCCAGGGCACCGGTCGCAGAAGAGGCCAGTGCGTCGAGACTGCCTTGCCTGCCGGACATGGACTCCGAGATCAGCGCGATCACGGCGAGTTGAGCGGTATAGGACTTGGTGGCGGCCACCGCCAGCTCGTCGCCTGCATCGATGTCGATAACCACATCCGCGTACTCGGCGAGCGGTGAGCCCGGCTCGTTGGTGATGGCCACTGTCGGCCGTCCCTGGCGACGGCCCTCTTCCAACACCGAGATGATGTCAGGTGACTCTCCGCTCTGTGAGATCCCCAGCACCAATGCCCCATCGAGTCGTGGCGGCTGGTCGTAGACGGAGAACAACGAAGGGGTGGTGAGACCAACCGAGAGCTCATTGCGTGTTCCCCATACATATTGGGCGTAACGACCGGCATTGTCAGAGGTCCCCCTGGCGGCTATGACCGCATGGGTGCAGGAGGCGGCAATCCGGGCCACTTCGGCGGCCGATGCGACGTTGGCCGCGATGGTGCGGGCGATGACATCGGGCTGCTCCCGGATCTCGTCGAGCAGTCCCATCAGTCGTCTTCCGCCCGATAAGCCACATCACCGTCGACAACGGTCTCTGTGACTCGAAGGTTGGAGTCGAGGAGCACACGATCGTCACGCATCCCGTCTCCCAGCGCGCCCCTATCATCCAGGCCGACCAACATGGCGGGAACAAGGGAAGCACTGGCGAGGCCCTGATCTGTCGTGGCCGAGGTCCACGCCGTCAGGTTGGCCACGGCCCGGTCCATGGTGAGAGTGCTGCCGGCCAGGATGGTGCGGCTGATGCGGGGGCCGTCAGAGCCGACCACGACCTCCCGATCACCGAGGATGTAGATGCCCTCGCCGAGACCGGTGGCCTGCATCCCATCGGTGATCAGCGTGAAGCGATCGGGCCCGAGCCGATCCCAGG
>JBOGEU010000486.1:0-5955 GCA_050741995.1 Acidimicrobiia bacterium
GCTCATACCGATACCTCCAGGTAGGACGCCATCGCACGAGCCATGAGCTCATGAGAGGGTTGGGGGGCGACGACGTCAGGCGCCCGATGTCGAGCCAGAGCAGCCGCGGTGGTGGGCCCGATGACACCGACGACCAGCCCGTCCAATGTGCGGGAGAGAAGCCAGCCAGCGATCGCCGAAGGTGAGGAGAACGCAACGGCCTCTACTTCGGTCGGTGGCGGAGCCATCGGCACGCTTCGATACGCCACGAAGTCCTGGAGAACGGGCACCTGGCGTCGGAGTCCCTCGATCGCTCCCCGATCCGAGCCGGCAGCATGAGGGAACACCACCCGCGTAGAGCCGGAGAAGTCGATGTCGCCCAAGAGAGCGGCCAATCCCGATGTTCCCGTGAAGGCGACCCGGCCCCCATGATCAGTCACCGCAGACGCCGTCCTCTTGCCGACCACGGCCACGGGCACATCAGGCATTGGGCTCCGGGGCCAGAGCAGGTCCAGAACACGCGCCGAGGAGATCAGGAGGAGATCGGCATCGGCGGTGGCGGACCGGATCCTTGCCAGCACCTCGTCTCCTGCCGGATCGACTCGCACACAGGGGAGCGGGACCGGCTCCAGGCCAAGACGGTGGTACCACGAGGCAGCGATCCGATACCGATCGGTGGTGATGGCCACCCGGATCACAGGCCCAGCTCCCGGCGGGCCCCGGCCACCACTTCAGCCGGCGCCTCCCCGAACACCGTCACCCGGCGCGAGCCTCGCTCGTCGGCGACGAAAGCGTCGAGTCGCATCCGGCCATCCTCCCGAGTGGCCAGAGCCCCGAGCGCCGACCGGCAACCGGCTCCGGTCTCGGCGAGCAGTGCGCGCTCCGCTGAAAGCAGTTCCCGCAGGCCTCGATCGTCGATGTTCTCGGCGCGCTCGGCGGCTTCGCTTCCTCTTCGGGCCTCCACGGCCAGGGCCCCCTGACCCGGTGCCGGGACCATGCGCCCGACGTCGAGCTCCTCGGATATGGCCTCGGCCCGGCCCAGCCGTTCCAAGCCCGCCACCGCCAGCAGTGCTGCATCCACCTCACCGTTCGACACCCTGAGCAGGCGGGTGTCGACGTTGCCCCGCAGCTCGGTCACACGCAGATCGGGTCTGAGGCCCATCAGTTGAGCCACCCGGCGTGGGCTCCCGGTCCCGACCCGTGCCTCCTCCCCCAGGGCGTCGACGGTCGAGCCCACCAGCGCATCCAATGGTGAGACCCTCTCGGGGAAGGCGGCGAGCACCAGGTCCCCGGGCAAGTTGACCGGGAGGTCCTTCAACGAGTGGACCGCCAGATCGGCTCGATCATCGATCACTGCTTCCTGGACCGACCGGACGAAGGCGCCGGTCTCGGTCAGCCGGGCGATGGGGCCGGTCGGATCTCGGTCCCCGGCAGTGACCATTTCCACCAAGCTGACCGAAAGGCCGGGGTCGTCGGCCAGAAGGAGCTCGGCCACCCGATTTGCCTGGGCCAATGCCAATGCCGAGCGACGGGTGGCGATCCTCAGCTCAGCCATCTTTTACACCAAATGCCTTGGCCAACATCTCCACGGTCTGCTGCTCGGCGGATCCGATGTAGGAGATCGGCGGATGCAGCACCCGTCGGGCGACGGTGTGAGCCAGTTGCCTGAGCACCGGCTCGGGGTCGGGGGCCGCCGCCAGCCTGGCGGCAAAACGCTCCACCTCCTCGGTCACGGCCGTCTCGGCGTGGCTCAGCATCGTCGCGATGACCTCGCCGGCGAGGTCCGACGAAGCAAGATGCCGCCAGGCGCTCGTGGCAGAGTCGATGACATGCTCCTCCATCTCGGCCGGCGGCCGGTTGCTCACGGATGACGCCACCTCGTCAACTCCCATGTAGCTGACAGGACCCATACCCGCCGGCCTGCCGAACCCGGGCGGCATCCCGAGGTCGATCAGGAGCAGGGGCGCCTCACGCCGGGAGAGGGAGTGACCGACGTCGACCCCGGGGAAGAGCGGCTCCGTGCCCGGGATCGTCGAGATCACCGCGGGATACGTGGCGATGGCATCGAGAGCTTGGGCCCACGGTCTGGTCTCGATACCGGCCACATTCGCCGGCCGGCGGGAGAAGACGGAGACTTCGGCGCCGTCCAATTGCCCTGCTGCGGCGCGGGCCATCGCCCCCGCCCCCAGAACCGCCACCCGCTCGAACGTCGCGGCCGCATCGGCGGCCAGCGTCGCCAGAGACCCGGCAGGCGCCGGTTCCATCCGGCGACGGGCGGTCCGACCGACACCGACCGCGGCCTCGAGGACCTTGCCCAGTGATCCCATTCCCCGCGAGCTCTCATTGGCCACCGCAACCGCATGCCGGAACTGCACCAGCACCTCAGGCTCCCCGACGACCGGCGAGTCCAATCCGGCGGCGATCCGGCAGAGGTGGGCAAAGGCCTCCTCGTCTTGGCGGATCACCCCGATATCGGGAACCGGGGCGCTCCCATAGAGAGACGTCATCACCTCGTCGACCCACTCCGGGCCACCGGCCCAGGCGATCTCCACCCTGAGACACGTCGACATGAGAAAAGTCGGGAGCCCCAGACGAGCGAGGCGGCCGTGGGCCGACTCGAGATCGTCTCCGGCCAGGGAGAGGGCCGAGCGATGGTCCGATGCCACCACCGGATGCGCAAATGACAGGCTTGTCAGGCGAAGCACGCGATCGAGGTCCTCAGGGTCGTTGTCGGATCAGGGCGTTACCCAAGTCGGCGCGGCCCCCGACAGCGAGTCGGAACCATCCGACATCGCGTCGGTGGCGGTCGACCCGGGACGCCCCGGCCAGTCCTCTCTCAAGCCAGGTTTGAGAGAGCCGATAAACGGGTAGGCAGGTGCTCCGTCCTGTAAGGACAGATGGGAACGACGACAAGAAAAAGCGTCAGAGCCGGGCGACTGGCGTTGGTCGTCTGCCTGGCCACGTCCTTACTCGTGATCCCCCCCGTCGCCGCCGGTGCGGCGCAAAACCCCGGGGCCTACGAAGTCTGCCTCGTCGACGCAGTCAACGATGCCCGCCAGTCGGCCGGGATCGCCCCTCTGACCGTGGCCGCCGATCTCGTCCCGGGCGTCCGGGAGCACTCCGCGTGGATGAGCGACCACGAGTTCCAACACATGTCCAGTCTGCAACAGGAGCAGATCCTCCCCGACTCTTCGCAGACCTGGGGGGAGAACATCGCGTGGACCAGTGACTTCACCGCCTCGTGCTCGGTCATCCACGACCTTCTCATGAACTCGAGTGGGCACCGGGCCAACATCCTCAATGCCGGCTTCGATTCCCTCGCCCTCGGCGCCCATATCGACAGCTCCGGAACCTGGGTGACCCAGTTGTTCTTCCGCTCGCCCGATTACACGCCCACCTGGGCCGGCGGATTCTGGGACGACGACTCCTCGATATTCGAGGCCGCAGTCGAGAGACTGGCCGCCGCCGGGATCACCAACGGGTGCAACCCACCGGCAAACGACAGGTTCTGCCCCGACGACTATGTCACGCGGGGGATGATGGCCGCCTTCTTGGTCCGAGGGCTCGGCCTCTAGCACCGTGGCCGGGACACTCGACGCCAGTCAGGCGCCGGTAGGCCCGAAGCGCTCGGTCCTGATCGACTCCATGTCGTATCCCAGGTCGACCAGGCAATCGGCGGCAACCTCGACGAATGCGGTCGGGCCACAGACATAGATCTCCGGATTGGCCGTGGTCGGCCATGCCACCTCGCTGAGCAGCTCGGCGTCGATGCGTCTCCCGTATCCCTGCCAACCCTCGGGTTGGTTGCGGGTCAGTGTCAACCGAACATCCACGCCTTCGCCTGGGCTCGCCAGCTCCTCGCGGTAAACGACGTCGTCCAGGGCCCGGGACGAATAGAGCAGCCGGGCCGGGACCGTGCTCCCGACGGCAGCTCGATGACGGAGCATCGCCCGGAACGGGACCACACCGGAGCCACCGGCGATCATCAGAATCGGGCCGTTCATGACCGTCTCCCAGACGAAGTAGCGGCCGATCGGCCCACGCAGCTCCAGTTCGTCGCCGGGCTGCAGCTCGTCGAACAGATAGGGGGACACCTCACCGTCCTGGAGCCGCTCCACGGTCAGCATCAGGTGGTCGTCCTCGGGGGCGGAGGCAATGGAATAGCTGCGCTGCGCCTGATAGCCGTCCTCGGCGGTGAGCCGGATGTCGACGTGCTGGCCGGGCATGTGCCTTTCCCACATCGGGCACTCGAAGATGATGCTGCGCACCCGCGGTGTCTCGTCCCGCCTCGACACGACCTTGGCCGCCAACCAGTTCAGTCGCCCCAATACCGCTGTTCCTGCCATGGGTCCCCGTAGTTGTGATAGCCGTAGCGTTCCCAGAAACCAGGTCGGTCACCGGCCAGGAGCTCGATCCCCCGCACCCATTTGGCGCTCTTCCAGAAGTAGAGATGGGGCACGAGCAACCTTGCGGGGCCGCCGTGCTCAGGGGCCAGCGGTGCGTTGTCATAGCCGGTGGCAACCCAGGCCTTGCCGCCGGTCACGTCGGCAAGTGGGAGATTGGTGGTGTACCCCCCGTCGCTGAACGCCATCACGTGGGTAGCGGCGGTCTCGACCCCATCGAGCAGGAAATCGAGGGAGACACCCGACCAGGTGGTGTCGAGCTTGGACCACTTGGTCACGCAATGGATGTCGACCGTGACGGTCTCGGAGGAAAGGGAGTCGAGCTCGGCCCAGGTCCACGACCTCGGCTCGTCGAGCAGGCCCCGGATCTCGAAAGTCCACTGATCGAGAGGGGTACGGGGAGTGGGCCCGGCGGAGAGCACCGGGAAGTCGTATGTGACGTACTGACCGGGTGGGACGCGGCTCGGGTCGACCCCTGGCCGACGCCCTTTGAACCCCCGCGAGATGATCGCCATCTTGACTCCTCCCCTCAGCCGCTCTCGGGGACGGCGATCGGCTTCCATTTGGTACGACTCTCCATGCCGCCTCCGTCTCCGGCCGATATCAGCCTTTCATTCTGCCACTCATCCCCCGCGATGGTCTGTGCAGCGGAGGCACTCAGTGCTCGGGCGCCTCAGTCCTCCCGTGCCCAGGCGACCATGACCGCCAGGGTGACACCCCAGACCAGGATGATCCCGGTGGCCAGCCCGGAGACACCTGCCATCACTCCGGCGATGGCCGCGATCAGAGTCGTCACCACCACCACCATCAACACCGGGATCAAGCGGTCGGGCTTGTCCACCATGGTGGCAGAGGTTTGGACCGCCACCGCCTGCCTGGGGGAAAGAGCCTCATCAACCGCGGTTGACGACAGGCTCTGACCGTCCCGGCGGATCGCTCCCAGCAGCCAGCCCTCCAATCTGCGCCCGTAGCGAGCCCCCAACCACATCACGAGGACGAACACCGAGCCGACGAAGAGCCACACCCACGCCGGGGCCCCTTCGAGACCTGCCATTGCGAACACGCCGGCGGCGACCGCAGGCACCCGTCCTACCGTGGCGATCACCATGAACCGTCGGAACGATATCCCCGACAACCCGGCCAGGGCACATACCGCGTCATCAGGGAGCAGTGGGAGAAGGAAGACGACCCAGAGCAACAGACCACCACGCGCGGTCATGACGTTCTGATAGCGATGGATGAGATCCTCGCCGAGCAACCTCACGGCGAGTGGCCGGCCCCAACGCCGTGCGGCCAGAAAGATGACCGCCGAGCCGATGGCCAGCCCCGCCAGGCTCAGGCCCATTGCCTGCCATGGCCCGAAGGCCAATGAGCCCACCGGCGAGAACAGGGTGCCGGGGATCGGGGCCAGCATCACCTGGATGGCCTGCGCGATGAGGAAAACGACCGGGCCCCATGCCCCGAAGCCCTCGACCCATGCCCGGAAGGCCTCGGGCGAGGTGAATGTCGAAGAGGTTCGCTCCCACCAGCTCCCGATCTCAGGCCCGAACACAACCGTGAGCCAGACCACCGT
>JBOGEU010000487.1:0-1370 GCA_050741995.1 Acidimicrobiia bacterium
GGTGGGTAACGAGCGGGGGCGCCACCGAGACGTTGGTCGCACGGGCCCCGGATGGACGCAAGCCGGCCCGGAGTGAAGGAGACCCATGGCGCTCAACGAGAAGCAGAAAGCCCTGAGCCGTACGGCACCGGGTGACTACTCCGATCTGCGCGCGCTGTTCATCAACTGCACGCTCAAGCGCGCACCCGAGGTATCCAACACCGAGGGCCTCGCCAACATCTCGATGGCCATCATGAAGGCCAACGGCGTCACCGTCGATATCGTGCGATCGATCGACCACGACATCGCCACCGGCGTGTGGCCCGACATGACCGAGCACGGCTGGGCGTCCGACGAATGGCCCGCCATCTTCGAGCAGGTGATGGCGGCCGACATCCTGGTGCTCTGCACCCCAATCTGGCTGGGCGAGAAGTCCTCGGTGTGCACCAAGGTCATCGAACGGCTCTACGGGAACTCCCACCTGCTCAACGACGCCGGCCAGTACGCCTACTACGGCCGGGTTGGCGGCTGCCTGGTCACCGGCAACGAGGACGGCGTCAAGCACTGCGCCATGAGCATCCTCTATTCGCTCCAGCACCTCGGCTACACGATCCCGCCCCAGGCCGACGCCGGCTGGATCGGCGAAGCCGGCCCCGGTCCTTCGTACCTCGACCCCGGCTCGGGCGGCCCCGAGAACGACTTCACCAATCGCAACACCACCTTCATGACCTGGAATCTGCTCCACCTCGCCCACATGCTCAAGAACCACGGCGGCTTCCCAGCCCACGGCAACCAGCGCTCGGAGTGGGACGCCGGCTGCCGCTTCGACTTCCCCAATCCCGAGCACCGCTGACCACCCGGGGCCTGCTGACGCGAGCGCATCGGGGCCCGGCTCACGCCGGCCGCCCGATGGTCGTTGTCAGGTCGGGTCGGGGAACGGGGTCCAAAGGGCGACGAGCGCGCGGCCGGAGTCGGCGATGCTGACGGCGGTACCGGCGCGTCCGCCGGTCTTTCGGCGACGACGGTGTCCCGAGACATCGCAAACCATTGGCAAGGCGATACGACGTCGAGGTAATTCCGCGCCCGAAGCTGTAGGCGCTACGCCCAAGCCCCTGAGCGAGCACGGCTCCGACAACTTCGGCTCCCCGACTGCACTTTCGCCGAGGTCGACCACCGGCGCTCTCGGGTCGCGATGTGCTTCGACGTGGGTGGCGAGCAGCCCGCTCATCAGGATTGGGGCTGAGCAGTGGCGACTCGTGCCGGGGGGTTGCAACTATTCGGGTTGCAAATGGTTGCACACACCCTTCCGCAGATCGCGCCGTGATGGAGACAGACCGCGATGTCGTGGCCCGGGGGGTCGTTCTGCTGCGTCCTTCGGTGCGCGGTCGCTG
>JBOGEU010000488.1:0-3645 GCA_050741995.1 Acidimicrobiia bacterium
CCCCGGATAGGCGCAGGAAAACTCGTCGTCAGAGTTCCTGTGGCCAAAGCTCGCTGACGACTGCGCTCGGAGATGCCGGCGCCGACGGCTCGACGGACCGGGGTTCGACTCCCCGCACCTCCACCAACTGGTGGCTGACGAAATAGTGGCACCTGAGCAGACAAAAGCCCGCGTCGGAGATCCTGGTGGATCGAAGCGCGGGTCTGGTCGGGTATAACGAGTGTGCCGCGGGGCGCGGCGTGGCCAAGGTGTGATCAGCGGGCGACTGCGGCGTCGATCCAATCCAGGTAGGGCCGGGTCGCGGCCCCGATATCGATCATCACGACGGGTGGGACCTGATACGAGTGCATTTCTTCGACCCTCGATATGATCGCTTCGAATCTCTCGCTCCGGGTCTTGACGATGAGGAGCCACTCATGGTCGTCGACCATCTCGCCCTCCCAGACATAGACGCTCTCGATCGGGATGATCTGAGCGCCGGCCGCCAGCGAACGCTCGACCAGACTGCGTGCGATGAGGCGAGCTTCAGCCGCCTCGCCACATGTGATCAGAACCAGTGCGTGCTCACCCATCCTGACGGTGACGCTACCGCACCGGTAGGGCGGCACGAGCGCCTCCCTCCCGACGTCGGGGCGAGACATAGGTCACCAATGGCTGCGATGCCCATCGTCTCGATATGGCCGGATCCGGGCGTTCGTCCTCGAGGCGGATGAATGAGATTGGTACAGGGTGGGCCCGGGTAGGGTCATAATGACGGCTGTGTTCGAGATGAGGTGATTTTGAAGTGGCCGACAAGACCAAGCTGATGGTTTGGATCGATCAGGATTTGTGCACCGGTGACGGCATCTGCGAGGAGATCACTCCCGATGTCTTCGTCGGGCGAGACGACGGGCTCTGGGTGGTGAAGGAAGAAACCAAGCACTTCGGGCGGACCGTCGTGTTCGACAGCGGCGAGGGTGACGGGCATGGGCCCGATGGGGCGCGTGGAGTAGCTCGCGTCCCGGATGCCCTGATCGAGGACACCATCGAGTCGGCAGAGGAATGCCCGGGCGAATGCATCATGATCGAGCCTTACAACGAGGACGCGGTGTATGCCTGAGACCGTCCTGCTTCGCGATGGGCTCCGCCCGATCGAGCGCGTGGTCATGAATCTCCACATGTCGGGAGCGACGGCGCCCGAGATCGGAAAGCGCGTCGGCAAGAAGCCGGGCACCGTTCATCGCATCATCGAGATGGTGGAGTTCAAGGACGGGGTGCCCGCCAGCTCGACGGCGCGCACCGACCCGCTCCGCCCCATCGAGCGTGTGGTGCTCAACCTCCGGGCCAGGGGCGAGAGCTATGGGGTGATCGGGAACCGGCTCGCTCACAGTGGTGCCCGGGTGCAGATGATCGAGAGGCTCGCCGAGTACAAGTTGGGCGGGTAGGGGCCGCCCATCCCGGTACCGTCGCGGTGTGAGCGATCTCCCGCAGCGGATCACCATCACCGAGTCCGCATCACGCGACGGCCTGCAGTCGCTGGGCGCCTTCGTCCCGACGTCGGCCAAGATCGGCCTGATCGACGACCTGGCCCGTGCCGGCGTCCGGTCATTCGACGCGGTGTCCTTCGTCAGCCCGAAGGCCGTGCCCCAGATGGCCGATGGCGCCGATGTCGTGGCCGGCGTGAGGAGATTGGAAGGGATGACCTTGTTCGGGCTGGTCCCCAACCTGAAAGGGCTCGAGGCCGCGCTGGCCGCCGGGGTCGACGGGATAGGTGTGCTGACCGCAGCCTCGGACACGTTCAACGAGCGAAACATCAATGCCACCGTGGACGAGTCGATGCACCGGATCCGGAGCATCCTGCTCGAGGTCCCCGAAGACATAGTGGTTCGTGGCTACGTGTCGACTGCCACCCACTGCCCATTCGAGGGGGACCAGGACCCGGACTGGGTGGCGCATCTGGCCGAGACCTTGATGGAATGGGGGGTGCACGCCTTGTTCCTCGGCGAGACCTTGGGTCAGGCGACTCCGGCACATGTCGACCGGCTGCTCGACGAGGTGTTGGACCGGGTCCCGATTGAGATGGTCGGCGTCCACTTCCACGATACATACGGGCAGGCCATCGCCAACACCGTGACCGCCCTGGAGCGGGGCATCGCCATGATGGATGCATCGGCGGGTGGCCTCGGTGGCTGCCCCTACGCCCCCGGGGCCTCGGGAAACGTGGCCACCGAGGACGTGTTGTGGCTGCTCGATGGGCTGGGTATCGAGCATGGCCTGGACTCCGTGGCGATCGCCCGGGTGGCCCGGCGCTTCTGCACCGACCACAATCTGACCTACAACAGCGACGCGGGGAGGGCGATGCTGGCCGCCGGTGACGCCAAATGAACAAGAGCACCAAGTCGATCTACATCACCGACGACCTCGAGGCGATACGCACCCAGACCCGGGAGTACGTCGAGCGTGAGATCGTGCCCCGTGCCGAGGCATGGGAAGAGACCGGTGTGCCCCGTGAGGTGCTGGACGAGATGGGTCGCCTCGGGTTCTTCGGCCTCCGAATACCCGAGGAGTACGGCGGTATCGGTCTCGGGGCGCTGGCATCGGTGGTGTTCGCCGAGGAGCTGGGGAGGTCGACATTCGGCGGGTTCACGATCACGGTCCTGGTCCACACCGATCTGGCGACCCCCTATCTGACCAATTTCGGCAGCAAGGATCAGAAGGCCAGATGGCTCCCGGCGTTGGCCGGCGGCGAGGTGCTCACCGCCATCGGTGTCACCGAGCCCGATGCCGGTTCCGATGTAGCTGCGATCCGGACCAGCGCCCGGAGGGAGGGCGATGGCTTCATCCTGAACGGCACCAAGATGTTCATCACCAACGGCGGAATCGCCGACCTGGTCTTCATCGCCGCCCGGACCGATCCATCGGCCAAGGGCTCCCGTGGCATCTCGATCTTCGCCGTGGAGAAGGACACTCCCGGGTTCAAAGCGAGCCGGGCCCTGGACAAGATGGGATGGCACTCTTCGGACACCGCCGAGCTGATCCTCGAGGATGTCTGGGTTCCCGCCGGCAACCTGATCGGTGAGGAGAACCGGGGCTTCTACTACATCATGTCCAACTTCCAGAACGAGCGCCTGGCGATCATGGGCCAGGCACTGGGCGAGGCGCAGCGAGCGCTCGAGCTGACCATCGAGCACGTCAAGAACCGCACGGCCTTCGGGAGTGCCCTGTGGCAAAAACAGACGATCAGGCAGCGTCTCGCCCAACGGCAGGCCGAGATCGACGCCGGCCGGGAGCTGACCTACCACGCGGCCTGGTTGATGGACCAGGGAGACGACGCGGTGCGCGAGGTGTCAGAGGTGAAGGCTTACGTGGGGGAAATGGTGAACCGGGTGCTCTACGACTGTGTCCAGTTCCACGGTGGCATGGGGTACATCGCCGAGACGGCTGTCGAGCGGCTGTATCGGGATGTGAGGATCGCTTCGATCGGAGGCGGCGCCACAGAGGTGATGTTGGAGGAGATAGCCAAGAGGCTGTAGGCAACAGGCCAGAAGCGGCCCCGCCTATGCCTCAGCGCTCATCGCCTCGTTGGCCCGCTCGATCTCCTTCGGCTCCAAGGGATGCCAGGACAGCTCCAACGCCATCCAGATCGTCTTCGACAGCGGGTAGAAC